>CALMZF010000313.1 GCA_937870645.1 uncultured Paludibacter sp.
AGCCGCTGTAGCAGATATGGCAAAAAAAATAATGGTGAGATCATATTATGGATTTGGCGACACAGGCAAAATTGAAATATTTTATTTTAAAACCGGATATAGTTCTCCTCTGAGTATTTCTGCAAGTGAATTAGCTCTCTCTAATAAAGATATGGATCGATTAATCGTCCTGAGTATGGAAGTTGGTTGGGGTACTGTTACTTCAAACTCTACCCTTGAATACAGAGGATTGAAAGATGGGATTACCTACGAAAATCGTGCTTTTAATTTGGGTAATGATTTTTTTTTTGGTTTAAAAATATACTTTCCTGAAAAAACAGAATACTACGACAAGGAGGGAGGTATAGTTTATATGTTGTTGGAATAAAACAGTTAAATGAATTACTGTTTGTAAATAATTTCTTAAAAATGGATAAATCAGCTTAAATCAATCTTTAAAATTTTTCCCATGAAACTATCACAATGCTGGCAGCATTATTCATCTGGCTGTCACTTTCGGCTCAGACTCCCCAAAAAATGAGTTACCAGGCTGTAATCCGCAACAGCAGCAACGCTCTGGTAACCAATCATGCGGTGGGTATGATGATAAGCATTCTGCAAGGTTCAGCTTAATCAGGCACGGTGGTGTATGCCGAAACCCATACAACTATCACCAATGCCAACGGACTGGTTAATATTGCAATAGGAACAGGAACCGTAACAAGCGGCAGTTTCGCTGCCATCGACTGGTCGGCCGGACCCTATTTTACAAAAATAGAAATTGACCCTGCAGGCGGAACTACGTATAGCATTGCTTCCATAAGTGAACTGCTTAGTGTGCCTTATGCCCTGTATGCCGGCAGTGCAGCCAACGGTTTCAGCGGCGATTACAACAACCTGACCAATAAACCAACCATTCAAAATCTCACCTTCTTGAATATTGGCACAGGGTTAGGCAGCCTTAATAGTATTACTTCTGGTAACAGCAATACTGCATACGGATTTAGTTCACTTCTTGCGAATACCTCAGGGTATTGTAATACGGCCTTTGGTTTATTTACCCTGATGAATAATAAAAATGGTTTTTTAAATACTGCTATCGGTTTTGATGTTCTGCATAATAATTCATCCGGATATTACAATACTGCTACAGGCCAGTCTTCGTTATTCGAAAATACTACCGGGTATGGTAATACGGCTATGGGTAACGAAACTCTAAATAAAAATACGACCGGTCACTACAATACGGCTACAGGGATGACTGCCTTAGGGTCGAATACCACCGGAAGCCTCAATACAGCTACAGGTTATAAATCGCTTTATTCAAATACATTGGGTAGTAGAAATACGGCTTTGGGCGACAGCGCTCTCTATTCAAATACCGTTGGAAATGAAAATACTGCCTCAGGAGCTTTCAGCCTTGGTATGAATACCATTGGAAATTACAATACAACTTATGGTGCTAAAGCGTTGTACTGGAATATGGCAAACAGCAGAAATACAGCTATTGGTTACAATGCCATGTTTTATGCAAATAACAGTGCTAAAGGCTTTATAACCTACAATACTGCGATAGGAGTTGAAGCCCTGAAAGGCAGCAACAATCCGGATGCCAATACCGGAAAATACAACACGGCGGTTGGTGACCGTGCTTTGTCTTTTAATTCGGCTGGTGATTTCAATTCGGCAGTAGGTGATAGGGCTTTGTATTCCAATTCTTCGGGATCCAAAAATGTTGCTATCGGTTCTACAGCACTCGCTTCAAATACCACAGGAAACTCCAATACAGCCTCAGGATTTCAGGTACTTTCATATAACATTTCCGGATATTCAAACGTAGCGATTGGTGCAGGAGCACTTTTAAAAAATTCAGAAAAAAGTAATCTGGTAGCAGTGGGCGACAGTGCCTTATATAACAATAATGCCGGGGTCTTCTCAAAAGAGAGTTATGCAAGTTTCAATACCGCTGTAGGCTCTAAAGCGTTGTTTTCAAACACCGACGGAAATTACAATACAGCTACAGGATTTCATTCCCTCTATTCAAACGTACTCGGATTTAGAAATACGGCCAACGGCACTCAGGCACTTTATTCCAATACAGACGGTTCTGAAAATACCGCCATTGGTTCTTCGGCACTTTATGCTAACCTTACCGGCCGCTGGAACGTGGCTGTCGGAAATTATGCCCTTCGTTTCAACCTCAGCGACAAAAATACTGCGATCGGGTTTGAAGCACTTCGCTCCACTACATTCTGGGATAATACAGCTGTGGGCTATCAGGCAATGTATGCCAATACGGAAGGTTTCGATAATGTGGCAGTGGGAGTAAATGCACTGAATGCCAATACCACCGGCGATGGTAATACAGCCCTGGGGAAAAATGCCATGTCGGGCAACGTAAGCGGTAATAATAATACCGCTGTGGGGTTCAATTCCAATGTAAGCGGCAATGTAAGCAATTCTACAGCCATCGGCAATGGTGCCACTGTGAATGCCAGCAACAAAATAGTGCTGGGTAATGCCAGTGCCACTACGGTAGGCGGGTATGGAAACTGGTCGAATTATTCGGACCGCAGACTGAAGGAAAATATAAGCTACTCCAATAATCTGGGACTTGATTTTATTTTGAAACTGAAAACGGCAACCTATAACTACAAAGCCGATACCAACAAACGGCACCGTGACGGACTGATTGCTCAGGATGTGGAGCAGGCGCTGAAAGAACTTGGAGTGAATTTCAGCGGACTGATTACCGATGACGATAAAGATAAAACGCTCAACCTCTCGTATTCCGATTTTGTACTGCCGTTGATTAATGCCGTACAGGAACTTTATAAAAGAAATCAGGTGCTTGAATCGACTGTGAATGAATTGAAAGCAAAAATGGAAATTTCGAAGTAAATTTTATCAGAACCAATCAAAATGCATAAAAAATGAATTCTGAAATTTGATGTATCCGGTCATTTAATAGAAAAAGGCTGTCTGGAAATTTATCCGCGACAGCCTTTAATTTATATTCATATCAACTCTCAGAACGAAAAAGAAGCTCCAACCATTGCATTGATGCCCTGTACCTGGTATCCGCTGTACTGATCGTACTTGGAATTCAGAATATTATTCAGTTTGACAAAAACCGAAAGCCAGTCGAGGTAAGCGTAGGATGCGCCCAAATTCCAGTCGTAAATCGGTTTCATCTTGTGAGCAGTGTTTCCGAGCCGGGCATATCGTCCGTCCTGAAACATAAACTGGGTGTTGACACTGATATTGTTGTTGATTTTGGCGTATCCTCCCAGATCGGCATCCCAGGTCGGAAGTTGCCAGGCATGCTCCTGATTTTCAACATTCCAGCTGTGATAAGCTCCTTTGGCATACAGTCCGTATCGGTTTTTGTAATCATAATTTACACGCATACCGGCCGAGAGTTTGGTGGCGGGAGCATAAATCACATCAAACCGGTTGTGATACAGGTTTCTAATATCAGGCATTACGGCGGTTTCGGTAGTGGTGTATGCTCTGTTGATAAACAGATACTGATTATTAATAATTTGATAATCGCCATATACATCAAACATCAGGTTGTACACGGGGCTTAATTTCACTCCCAAAAATGCATCAATGGGAGTGTACAAATCATCCAGTCTGTTTCCGGGGCTGATGTAACGGTTTATTTCATAGGTGCGGCTCAGGGTATTGACAGAAAGATCACCGGTAACACCGCCATACAGTGAAAAGTACTCCGGAACAGCATTCCACTGGGCGCTAACATCGGGTGAGGGGGTAAATACCTGTCCGTGACC
>CALMZF010000314.1 GCA_937870645.1 uncultured Paludibacter sp.
GTTTTCTGCTTATTTGGCAGTTTTATGGCTGTATTCTGAATTTTGGAACAATTTTTGTTCCAATTTGTTATAGTTAAATATTTTAATGGGATTAAATGCTTATTGAATGTGATAATGAAATGAATATTTTAAAATCAAATTCAGTAGAATAAAATAATGAAAGATATGGAAGAAATAATGAAAAAAAAACTAACAATAGCTTTAGTAGCACATGACGCCAGAAAGGCGGATATGGTAGAGTGGGCAATTTATAATGCAAGTATGTTGTCAAAGCATAAATTGATATGTACAGGTACAACCGGAAAATTAATTGAGGAAGCTTTGACAAAAAAAGGTGTTGAAGTTGATATTACCCGTAAAAATTCGGGCCCGCTCGGTGGTGATGCCGAAATTGCTGCGATGGTGGTGAATAAGCAGATTGACTACTGTGTATTTCTGATTGATGACCTGAGTGCCAATCCGCACGAAGCTGATATTCAAATGCTTTTACGTCAGTGCCGCATTCACAATGTACCAATTGCCTGTAACCGTTACAGTGCCGACCTAATGATAACAAGTTCACTTTGGGACGATGAGGATTATGTCCCATCCGAACCCAAATATGTGAAATTTAAAAGGTAATTGACTGATTAGTAATAAAATAAAAAAGAGGCAGATTGTAAAATCTGTCTCTTTTCATTTTCGCGGAAGCGGGGGGATTCGAACCCCCGGTACGGTTGCCCGTACGTCAGTTTAGCAAACTGGTGGTTTCAGCCACTCACCCACACTTCCAGGTTCGTTTCTGATTTTGCGAGTGCAAATATAGTGAAAGATTTGTTAGTAGCAAAACCTTTTACCCCTAAAATAACCAAAACATTTTCATAATTTTGTTCGTTATTATCAAAACAGACATTATGCTCCTTTCAAAATCAAAAAAAGTACTCATTTTACTTCTATCAGTAGCTGCATTACTGGTACTTAGTTTCGGATTTGTGTTTTTAATGCCCAATTTCAGTCCGAAAGAAGGTAAGACGACATATCTCTTATTGCCTGATAATACCGCTTACAGCGAAGTAGTCGATCAGTTGGAAGAAAAAATGGACATATTCAGTACTTTTAGTTTCAATCTGGCAGCAAAAATGCTTAATTTCAGTGAAGTAAAATCCGGACGATATAAAATATCAAGTGGAATGAATAATTTCAAGCTGATCAGAGCGTTGAAAAATGGTATACAAACGCCTGTGCAGCTCAGAATAAATAATATTCGTACCAAAGAGCAACTTGCGGGAAAACTGGCCGCTCAGCTGATGACTGACTCTGTGAAATTTCTGAGTTTGCTCAATGATACTGCCTTTTTGTCAGGTATAAATTTGAATCCATCCAACTCAATATCCGTATTTTTGCCCAATACCTATGAAATATTCTGGAATACGAATGAAAAGAAACTTTTTGAACGGATGAACAGGGAGTATGAAAAATTCTGGACAGATACCCGCAAACAACTGGCAGCAGCTATTCCACTTACGCCCGGGGAGGTCATAACACTTGCCTCGATTGTGGACGAAGAAACGAACAATAAAAAGGAAAAATCAATTGTTGCCGGACTTTATATCAACAGATTAAAGAAGAGAATGCCCCTGCAAGCCGATCCGACCATTAAGTTTGCGATGGGTGATTTCACAATTAAACGTGTACTGTACGTTCATCTACAGACCGATTCGCCATATAATACTTACAAATATGCGGGATTACCTCCCGGGCCCATCCGAATACCCAATCTGGAGACCATTGATGCCGTTCTCAATTATTATAAAAGTAATTATTTGTATATGTGTGCCAAGGAAACACTCAACGGTGAGCATAATTTTGCGGCTAATTGGGCCGAGCATCAGCAGAATGCTGCAAAATATCAGAAAGCGCTTAACGAACGGGGAATAAAATAAATTGATTTTTTCAAATAAAAAACAGGATAATGCATTCGTTATCCTGTTTTTTATTTCTTAAAATTCAAATGAAGTTTAATCAATCAGTTCAAAGCCGGTGTATGGAACCAGTGCTTTTGGAATTCTGATACCTTCAGGTGTCTGATTATTCTCAAGTAAGGCAGCCACAATGCGGGGCAGTGCTAATGCACTTCCGTTTAATGTGTGACA
Source organism: uncultured Paludibacter sp. (assembly GCA_937870645.1). GTDB lineage: Bacteria > Bacteroidota > Bacteroidia > Bacteroidales > Paludibacteraceae > UPXZ01. The sequence goes on from CALMZF010000314.1 coordinate 2,133, forward strand.
TAATTGTGTTTTTTTATCTGCAGTACGGTATCGGCATTTCAGCCGGTTGGCCTGATAGCTTTCAAAATTCGACACCGAACTGACTTCCAGCCACCGTTGTTGAGCAGCGGAATATACTTCGAAATCGAAGGTCAGGGCAGAAGTGAAACTCATATCGCCTCCGCAAAGCCGGAGAATTCGCCAGGGCAATTCAAGCTTTTCCACCAAACTTTGAACGTAATTAACCATTTCAGTAAGTGATTCGTAAGAATGTTCCGGAGTATCAATACGTACAATTTCCACCTTGTCGAACTGATGCAGGCGGTTTAGTCCGCGTACATCCTTGCCGTATGAGCCCGCTTCTCTTCGGAAGCAAGCCGAATAAGCCGTATTTTTTATCGGAAGTTCTTTTTCATCCAGTATTACATCGCGGTAAATGTTGGTAACAGGTACTTCGGCAGTAGGAATTAAATACAAATCGTCCAGGTTGCAGTGATACATTTGTCCTTCTTTGTCGGGCAGCTGACCGGTGCCGTAACCCGATGCCGCATTCACCACGTATGGTGGTTGTACTTCAAGATAACCGGCATCACGTGCGTTGTCAAGGAAAAAATTAATGAGTGCCCGTTGAAGACGTGCACCTTTACCTTTGTAGACCGGGAAGCCGGCTCCGCTGATTTTTACCCCAAGTTCAAAGTCAATAAGATCATATTTTTTGGCCAGGTCCCAATGTGGTACGGCATCGGTGCCGAGTTCGGGAAAAACTCCGCCGGTACGTTCTGTAATATTATCTTCGGCATGTTTTCCTTCGGGAACACTTTGATGAGGAAGATTGGGTATGAGTACCAGTAAATCCTGTAGCTTTTGTTCAATTTCGTCCCGTTGTTCGGATAACTTGCTGATATTTTCCTTTAATGTTATGGTTTTTTCCTTTGCTTCGTTGGCTTCAACTTGTTTCCCTGCTTTGAAAAGCAGACCAATTTCCCTGGATAAACTATTCATCTCAGCAGAGAAATTATCGGCTGCAGTTTGAGTGATTTTCCTGCGTTCATCCAACTCTACAATATTGTTGATGATATCTGAACCATCAAAATGTTTTTTCTTCAAACGGGCAATGACTTCGTCCGTATTTTCTGTTATGTACTTTAGTGTAAGCATAATATTGAGCCCTTCTAAATTCCCGTTATTGGGACTTTTTGTGTGATATGTTTGTTTTTGTTATTCTATTTTTCTAATTGATAGATCGAACTTCCTTTTTTTCTGTTTCTAATCGGTCAATCGGTTTTCTGTAGTCTTAAGATGCAAAGTTACAAAAAATGAACAGAAAAGTGCTATTAACAAAAAAATCTCTCACAAAATATATTGCGAGAGATTTTTATTATCTGTTAAAAATCAGTTGTCTAATTTGTCACCTCAAATGGCTTAATTGAAACAAAAGATTTGTTGTCTTTTTTCTTGCGAAATTCTACTGTACCAGCTACGAGTGCAAACAGTGTATGATCTTTGCCCATACCGATGTTTAAACCCGGATTGTGAACCGTACCACGCTGACGAACTATAATACTTCCGGCTTTAGCTACTTGTCCGCCATATATTTTTACTCCAAGTCGTTTGCTTTCCGATTCACGACCGTTATGTGAGCTACCCTGACCTTTTTTATGTGCCATTTTATTTTAAATTTAATCGGTTAAGCTATTATTTCCTTAATTGTTAATTCGGTGAAGTCCTGACGGTGTCCGTTGCGTTTACGGTAACCTTTACGACGTTTTTTGTGGAAAACGATTACTTTTTCACCTCTTACGTGCGAAATCACTTCGCATACTACCTTTGCGCCATTAACCACGGGAGCTCCTACAGTTACAGTGCCGTTGTTGTCAACCAACAATACTTTGTCAAATTCTACTGTTTCACCTCTTTCGGCTTCGGCCATGCGATGAATGAACAGCTTTTTTCCTTGTTCAACCTTGAATTGTTGTCCCAGGATTTCTACAATTGCGTACATTTATTTTTTTATTAATGATTACATCGGGTAGGTGAGTTGTCGCTCATGACATTGCTTCTTCTGTTACCTTTTCCGAATTGAGGGTGCAAATATACGGCATTTTTTCAAAACAGCAAAATACTCCCCGAAAATTATTTCAAGTAAATAGTGCATAAAAGTTAAATAATAGATGACGGATGAATGTCTGCCATTTTGGCAGTCTGTATTAACACCCTTATCTGCCATATTACTGCCATCTTTGCCGAAAAAATGAACAATCTGATTTTCGGTATGTTTTTTGACATTCACTACAGATATTGCTTCAATTTTTCTAAATTTGTAGCATAATTATTTATCGAATTGAATAACTTAGTAAAACCAACTATAATATATGTCAGTCAAATATTCCGAACAATTAAATAACGTATTTACCTACAGCACTCAAGAGGCTGAACGACTTGGTAATGCGTATGTAGGTCCAGAACATCTTCTATTGGGTATTTTCAGAGAAGGTAATAACCGAGCTGTTGCCGTGTTGATGGAAATGAAAGTGGATGTAGGCAACGTAAAGCAAAAAATTGAAGCGCTGGTCCGTACCGACAAACAACCGGCAGGTGGAGAAATCCCCCTGCTGAAAAGTACCGAAAAAATTAAGAAAATTATGGAACTCGAAGCCCGATCGATGTCAGCAGAAGCTGCTGATACCGAACATTTACTATTGGCTATTCTTAAAGATAAAAATAACCTTGCTGTGGATGTACTTAACTCCGAAAAGCTGACCTATGAGAAATTTCTGGCTCATCTTTCACCGGTTAATCCATCTGACATACAGATGAGTAGTAACCAACAGTCTGACGATGAGGACGAAGATGAAGAACAGTTTTCAAGGAAATCAAAATCAAAGCAGACCGGTGGAAAGCAAAGTGAAACTCCCGCACTGGATACATTTGGATCGGATATAACCAAAGCAGCCATAGAAAACCGACTGGACCCAATAGTCGGCCGTGAGCGGGAAATTGAACGGTTAGCACAGATACTCAGCCGACGTAAAAAGAACAATCCGGTGCTGATTGGCGATCCCGGAGTGGGTAAATCGGCTATAGTTGAAGGACTTGCCCTGCGTATTACACAGCACAAAGTCTCCCGGGTATTGTTCGACAAACGGGTAGTGGCGCTCGATATGGCCTCTATTGTAGCAGGAACCAAGTACCGCGGACAATTCGAAGAACGTATCAAGGCAATTCTGAATGAATTGCAGAAAAATCCGAATATCATTCTCTTTATTGATGAGATTCATACCATTGTCGGTGCAGGTGGAGCGCCAGGCTCACTGGATGCTGCCAATATGCTCAAACCTGCACTGGCACGGGGCGAAATTCAGTGTGTGGGTGCCACTACGCTCGATGAATACCGTACGAGCATCGAAAAAGACGGTGCCCTCGAACGCCGCTTCCAGAAAGTGATGGTTGACCCTACTACACCCGAAGAAACTCTCACAATTCTTCAAAATATTCAGGACAGGTACGAATATCATCACAACGTGCGCTATACACCCGAAGCCATCAAAGCCTGCGTACGCCTGACCGACCGTTATATCACCGATCGCTGTTTCCCCGATAAAGCCATCGATGCCCTGGATGAAGCCGGCTCGCGCGTTCATATCGCCACTGTATCGGTTCCTGCGGAAATAGAACAACTGGAAAAGCAAATTGAAGAATTGAAAAACGAAAAAAACAGAGTAATAGCCGAACAAAAATACGAAGAAGCAGTTCCTATTCGTGACAAGGAAAAACAATGTCAGTATCAGTTGGAAGATGCCATCAAGCGCTGGGAACAAGAATCGCAACTTCATCCCGAAATAGTGGACGAAGAAAAAGTGGCCGAAGTGGTGGCTATGATGTCGGGAATTCCGGTACAGCGAATTGCACAGGCCGAAGGACTTAAACTTCGCCAGATGAAAGATGTGCTGAAAAGTCGGGTAATAGGACAGGACGAAGCTGTTGAAAAAATTACAAAAGCCATCCAGCGAAACCGGATCGGCCTGAAAGATCCGGGAAAGCCCATCGGTTCGTTCCTTTTCTTAGGCCCGACAGGTGTAGGGAAAACACACCTGGCACGCGTACTGGCCGAATTTATGTTTGATAGCCCTGATGCGCTCATCCGTGTGGATATGAGTGAATATATGGAAAAATTCAGCGTTTCGCGACTCATTGGAGCTCCTCCGGGATACGTAGGTTACGAAGAAGGTGGTCAACTGACCGAGAAAGTTCGTCGCAAACCGTATTCCATCGTATTGCTCGATGAAATTGAAAAAGCACATCCCGATGTTTTCAACATCCTGCTGCAGGTAATGGACGAAGGACGATTGACCGACAGTCTCGGACGTCGTATTGATTTTAAGAATACAATAATAATAATGACTTCCAATGTCGGTACACGGCAGCTAAAGGACTTTGGACGGGGAGTAGGGTTTAATACCGGTGATGATGCCGTTATTGATGCCGAATTCTCCCGGGGAGTTATCCAAAAAGCATTGAATAAAACCTTTGCACCTGAGTTCGTGAACCGTGTTGATGACATTGTGATGTTTGATCAGCTAAACCGAGACAGCATCAAATCCATCATCGATCTGGAGTTGAAAGGTATTTTCAAACGCGTGACCGACCTGGGTTACAAACTGGAACTATCCCCCGAAGCCAAGGATTTTATTGCCGATAAAGGATATGATGTACAGTATGGTGCCCGTCCCCTGAAACGTGCCATCCAGCGCTACCTGGAAGATGAACTGGCCGATGTGGTACTCTCCGGTGAAGCAGCCGAAGGCGATACTATTCTAATGGAACTTAATGAAGCTAAAGACGGCGTGAAAGCGAAGGTGCTGAAACAAAATCCAACAATAACTGAAACAGAATAGTAAAATACTCTTTTGTAAAAAAATAAAAAAAGGAACGATTTGTGTCGCTCCTTTTTTTTATAAGAATTTATTCTATAGAAATCCTGAGAAGAAAAGAAATTTATTTTTATTTACCAAATTTGTGTCTTAAAGTCCCCCTTTGGGGGATTAGGGGGTCTTTACTTCAGCGAATCAAACCCTTTGCCGTAAACACCCACTACATTGGATTGTGTAACAAATGCAT
>CALMZF010000315.1 GCA_937870645.1 uncultured Paludibacter sp.
TAAAACTACTCCGTCAACTCGTTGCAGGTGCTTTTAAAAAATTAAAATTATCGTGTAAACTGGTTTCAACTGCTATTTCAACGGTCAAAAAGGCACATTTTCTGAATAAAGTCCTTTTTTCAACCCTTAAATGGGTTATGCATAAAAAATGCATACTGAAATAAACTTACTCCGCTCGTTGCAACAGAATTTCAGTGTGAATCGGTGGGTATCATCCGGCTGAAAGGTAAAAAAAGTAATTGTCCAAAGTTAGGTTCACTCTGTTGAACGTAGCTTGGAGCAGTAGTTCGGCGAAGTTTCCTCCCGAATATTCGGAACTACGTTTCCGATTAATCGGAACAAGTCTTAACTGCGATGCAGGCAGGAGCCATACACCGAACAAAGTAAATTTGCCCGCTATGTGGTCTGGATGTATGCCAATGGTTTTATTATGCCCGCCTGATGCCCATCAAAAACTGTAACATTTACCCCGCGGAGATTATAAAATTTTCCAAAAAAAGTTATTCCATTTCTTTTATCAGCAGGAAAATTTTAACTTTGTAAATCACCGAAAAACAATCATTTATTCCCAATAAATCATCTATGAAAAAAAGAACATTTTTAGCCTCAACACTGGTTTTATTACTTGTAACCGCCGGATGGGCGCAGAACCGCAAGGAGTACCTCCTCGAAAAAAACTGGAAATTTATCCGAACCGATGAACCTGATCAGAAAAATGCAGCGTTCGACGACAGCAAGTGGCAGACTGTGACTGTGCCGCACGACTGGGCTATTTACGGACCTTTCAGCGCACTGAACGACCAACAAAAGGTGGCTATCACCCAGGACGGGCAAAAGGAAGCCATGGAACATGCCGGACGTACCGGAGGACTACCCTTTGTGGGTGTGGGATGGTATCGGAATACGGGTAACCTTCCGGCTTACGAAGCAGGTAAAAGAGTTACACTCGTTTTTGACGGTGCAATGGCCAATTCGCAGGTATTCATCAATGGAAAAAAGGTGGGAGAGTGGCCCTACGGATATAACACGTTCCATTTTGATGTGACCGATTTTCTGAATAAGGATAATACTCCCAATACGCTGGCAGTAAGGCTCGAAAACCGTACCGAACAATCGCGCTGGTATCCCGGAGCCGGACTTTATCGCAATGTACATGTAATCATTACCGACGACGTGCATATTCCGGTATGGGGAACCTATGTTACAACTCCGGTTGTACGCCCAGATTTTGCAAAAGTCAATATCCGCCCCAAAGTCGAAGGAAATAATACACCAAATGCAAAATACCGCCTCTCAACCCTTATACTCAATCCGGCCGGTGTAGTAGTTGCAAAAACCGAAACGCAACTGACCAAATTTGATGAAAATGAATTCAGTCAGGATTTGGTGGTTGAAAACCCACAGCTTTGGTCAACTTCCACCCCTACACTCTACAAGGCAGTCTCCAAACTTTATGCCGACAGTAAACTGGTGGATGAATATGCCACAACTTTTGGAATTCGCACCATCGAAGTCAAACCCAACGACGGATTTTATCTCAATGGGGTGAAAACGGTATTCCAGGGTGTATGTAATCACCACGATCTGGGACCTCTCGGTGGAGCTGTAAACGATGCTGCCATTCGACGTCAGGTTCGTATCATGAAAGATATGGGTGTAAATGCCATCCGCACATCGCACAATATGCCCGCTCCTGAACTGGTTCGAGCATGCGACGAAATGGGGATGATGATCATGGCCGAAAGTTTCGACGAATGGAAAATACCCAAAGTGGCTAACGGTTATAATCTCTTTTGGGACAACTGGGCTGAGAAAGATGTGGTTAATCTGGTGCATCATTACCGCAATAATGCTTCGGTGGTGATGTGGTGTGTGGGCAACGAAGTTCCGGAGCAGGGTGATGCGCTCAACGGACCCAAACGCAACCGTTTTCTGCAAGACATCTGCCACCGCGAAGATCCTACACGTCCCGTAACCAATGGAATGGACAACCCGAATGCTGTAACCGGTAATAACTTTGCCGCACTGCTGGATGTTGCCGGTTTCAATTACCGCCCGCATTTATATACCGAAAACTATAAAAAACTACCGCAGCAAATTATTCTCGGAAGTGAAACAGCTTCAACGGTCAGTTCGCGCGGGGTATATAAATTCCCCGTTGAACGCAAATCAATGGCACAATACGAAGACCATCAGTCCTCATCGTACGATGTGGAGCATTGCAGCTGGTCCAACCTGCCCGAAGATGATTTTATCCAGCACGAAGATTTGCCCTACTGCATTGGCGAATTTGTGTGGACAGGATTTGATTACCTGGGCGAACCCACTCCGTACTATACCAACTGGCCCAGTCACAGTTCGCTGTTTGGTATCGTTGACTTAGCCGGAATTCCAAAGGATCGTTTCTACCTATACCGCAGCCATTGGAACAAGGAAGCGGAAACACTGCACATCCTTCCGCACTGGAACTGGAAAGGCCGCGAAGGACAGGTTACCCCGGTATTTGTTTATACCAATTATCCTTCGGCTGAACTCTTTATCAACGGTGTAAGTCAGGGAAAACGCACCAAAGACCTCAGCATCAAACGCGATGGAAGCGATACCGAAATGGCTAAAAAGAATTTTGATCGCCAGAAACGCTACCGCCTCATGTGGATGGATACCAAATATCAACCCGGAACGGTGAAAGTGGTGGCTTATGATGCTAATGGCAAAGCGGTAGCCGAAAAAGTGATGAAAACAGCCGGTGAACCCTATAAAATTGTGCTGGAAGCCGATAGAAGCAGTATTGCAGCCGATGGTAAAGACATCTCCTTTGTCAATGTGAAAATTGTGGATAAGGACGGCAATTTCTGTCCCACCGATGAACGGGAAATCAGTTTCAAAGTTAAAGGTGCGGGAGTATTCAAGGCAGTTGCAAATGGCAACCCCTCGAGTCTGGAGAGTTTCCAGACACCAAAAATGAAACTGTTCAGCGGACAGCTTACCGCACTGGTGCAGAGTGCCGAAAAAGGTGGAATAATCACACTCGAAGCAACAGCCAAAGGAGTGAAGGCAGGCAAAATTTCCATCGAAGTCAGGTAAAATTAATTTT
>CALMZF010000316.1 GCA_937870645.1 uncultured Paludibacter sp.
CGAGTTGAGAAATCAATTAAATTTCAAGAATTTTGAATTTTTACGGACAACAGTAATTTTGTATAAAATATCAGTAGGTATTTTAAACGAAGAAATGCGGAAATAGCTATGTATTCAGCATTTCTCTCTTATTATTACTGAAATTTATTTCCCGCTGCGCAGCCTGAAATCCGGATTATCGGCGAAATTATCGTACAGCGGCTGAAGGGATTTTACACCTTCGGCCGGTGATGTCGCTGCCGTCATGGCAAAAATGTAAATATCCTTATCATCGGGCAGGGTGATGGTTTTTGCACCGGCCGGAACAGGAATTTCGTATTTAAATAGATAGCAATACTGGTAAGCCAGATTTTTCATTGGATACGAATTGTGGCAATGAGAGGCAAACCAGGCAATATTATCTGTCTTTACATACGGTTTTTCCATTTCCACCACTGTATTTTTGTCGCGACTCAGTATCCGGTTGTAGAACTGACCCACATAGCCGTTCCAGGCACCGAAACTTACGGGCATCTTTTTCCCGTCGAGGATGAAATCAGCCGTTTTATCTCTCAGTGCAGCACCCAATACATAGACGCTGGTGTAATTACCTGCCGGAAGTTGGATGGTTTGTCCGGTGCAGTTCACCACATTCAGTTGTTCATCGGTTTTGTTGCCTATTCTAAATTTAATATTCTCACTGATCACCGTTTCGGGCAGCAATTCGGCCGGATACGATTGCGAGTTGGAAGTATCCCAGCGGTTGGAGTCGGAGCTGATGAAGTCCGAGTTGTAAGGAAGATCAATTTCAGCCTGCAAGGGTTCTGCATTTCGTACCGGTGATTTCAGTTTCACGGCAAAACTCCGAAGGGTGTAGTGGCTCAGGTCAAACACGAGTTCGTTGTTTTTCACGGTGGCAGCTGCTATCTTTTTTTCCTGTCCGTTCACTTCGTAAGCATCGGCTATGGCTGCGGGGAATTTCACTTTCACCGTTTTCTGATCTGTGCCCGATAATTCATTGAAACGGCCAATGTAATAATCCCCTTTTTCCGCTTTCTTGAAAGCCATCAATCCTGCATTGGGGTTGCTGATGGAAATCATGGAGAATGATTTGCCGTTTTCTCCCGCATGCTTGGGAACTTCGAAAGCCATCAGCGGTTGATTGAAAAATTTAGCCTGCCAGGCAGATCCGCCTTCGTGCGGATTGCCTTTATGACCGTAAATGGCATATCCCACATCGTGAATGCCCCAGTCCTGCGTGCTCTGACAGGTAAGCCA
>CALMZF010000317.1 GCA_937870645.1 uncultured Paludibacter sp.
AATCGTCCGGTCTCTTTAAACTGAATTTGATTTTTGGCATTGCGGTAAAATTGATTGGTTAAACACAATGCAAATGTAATCATAATATTCTTGGGGGACAAATGGGGGGACAAATAATTTTAATTGTTTCTTATCTTTTTTTACTTCATTAAGAAAAACAATAAACTGATATTGTTTCAAAACATTGATAATCAATTATTTTATTATCAATCTTAACAATTAAAGAAAAGGAATTATTAAAAAAAAGAAGTCCCGGCGGGACTACTCTCTTCAATGGACAATTGACAATTGACAGTTGACAATGGATTAGTCTTTTTCGGTAACTCCTTTTGAAGTCTTCACGATACTTATCAATAGTCTGATTAATTCCCGGCAATCTTCCACAACTGAAATATAGGGCTTCTCCTCAATATATTCACTCCGGAATAGCAACTCTAACCAATATTCTGTTTCATTATACATCTGCCCCCTAACCCCCTAAAGGGGGAATATTGAGCGTCAATCATTTGAAGTGAGCTTTTTAATTATGCCCGTATGAATCAAAAATATTTTACTTGGACATTTGTGTTTCATTTGCTTCTTTCAGTGCGATATTCATCTTGTTGATGAAATCAGCTTTTGATTGAGCATGCTCCGCCTCCTTTATTAATGCTCCTATAGCCGTACCGCTTCTTAGAAGTTGCTTCGATAAAACAAACTCCTTCTTTTCCATACAAAGAAACTTATACGATTTCACAATTCTCAAAGCAAAATCGAAAGATTTCTCCATTACCACATTTCTCATACGTATTCTATTTTATTGTCAACTGTCAATTGTCCATTGTCAATTCAATAAGTCCGTCCTTCATCCCAATGGTTCTGTCGCACAGTCTGGCCAGTTCTTTATCATGCGTGACTATCACCACCGTCAGGTTGAATTTATCTCTCAGCTCGAATAACAATTTATGGAGTTCTTCTTTATTTTTGGTGTCCAGGCTGCCCGATGGCTCATCGGCAAGGATGAGTGCCGGATTGTTGATCAGTGCCCGGGCTACGGCCACACGCTGTTTTTCGCCGCCCGATAGTTCGGAGGGTTTATGCTGCAGCCGGTCGCCCAACTGCAGGAAATTGAGCAATTCCACGGCTCTTTCGGTGGCTTGCCGTACGCTGGTTTTTCCTATCAGTGCCGGGATAATCACATTTTCGATGGCAGTAAATTCGGGCAGCAGTTGGTGAAACTGAAAAATAAAACCGATGTGTTTATTGCGAAAAGCCGAAAGCTCGTTGGAATTCATCCTGCTGAAATCAATGCCATCTACCTGTACCTGGCCTTCATTGGGTTTGTCGAGCGTACCGAGTATCTGAAGCAATGTGGTTTTTCCGGCGCCGCTTGGCCCGACTATGGATACAATCTCACCTTTGCTCACACTCAAATCCACTCCGCGCAGCACTTCCAGATCGCCGAAACTTTTATGTATGTTTGTTGCTTTTATCATTTTTCAGTCTGTTTTGATTAGTTCCCGGATTACATGCGAAGCCAGGTATAGTCCGAATAACGCCGGCATATACGAAATTGTTCCGGTAGTTGATTTTTTATACTGTTCGCCCTCGGTGAGCATTACGCTGCTTTTATCGGCCGATTCGGTGGAATAAACCACCGCTACACCCTGTTTGATGCCGAGCTTTGACAAACGCTGCCTGACTGCTTTGGCAAGCGGACAGTAAGTGGTTTTGGCAATATCGGCAATCGTCACTTTCGAAGGATCCATTTTGGCTCCCGAACCCATGGATGAAACTATCGGGATGCATTTTTCCACACAGGTTTTGATAAGAAAAACCTTGGGTGAAAGCGTATCGATAGCATCAACCACAAAATCAAATTTTCCTTCGTTGAGAATTTTTTCCGTGTTTTCTTCGTCCAGCCATTCGGAAAGTTCGGTCATCTCCATTTCGGGATTGATGTCTTTCAATCGATCAGCGATGACACCGGATTTTTTTTCCCCAACAGTTGAATTCAGGGCTGCTATCTGCCGGTTGATGTTGGTGTGACTAACCTCGTCGCGGTCAATTATCGTCATCCGACCCACACCGGCGCGGCAAATCATTTCAGCAGCCATTCCGCCCACTCCACCCAATCCTACAATCAGAACAGCGGATTTTTTTAGTTTATCCAGCCCGTCTTTTCCTACTAGTAATTCCGTTCTTTGTGTCCAGTTATCCATTCGCATTGCCTATCCTTTATTGTTGCAAAGTTAGCCGTTTCGGCTTATTTTCACACTATACACAAAAAAAATATTGTAACTTTGTCACTCCTTTCTGTAAAATTTTAACAATGATCACAGATAACGACTTTGGTACAATCAGCTTCAGGCAAAGTACACGTGCTAAGCGAATTAGTGTGCGAATTCATGCCGATTCGCTGGAGGTAACGCTGCCTGCAGGAAGCAGGGAAAAAGATGCGTTGAAATTTATCAATGAGGTGCGGGCAAAATTGAAAAAAAAACAAACACTTATTACAAAAAAAACAGTCACAATATCTGAAGAAAAAGGGCTGAAAACCTGCACCTTCGATGTACAAATCCGAAAAGCGGAACGCAACAACATCTTTGCCTCGCTGAAAGCAGGAATTCTCACCATCGAATACCCTCACGCACTGAATGCCGATGAAGCGCAGACACAGAGTTATTTCTGGAACAGCATCAATTATTTCCTCCGCAAAGAGGCTAAAAGATTATTGCCTCACCGCACGGGTGAACTTGCTGCCCGGTTTGGGTTTTCGTTTTCAGATGTGAAAATTCAATCCTCCAAATCGCGTTGGGGAAGCTGCAACTCAAGGAAAAACATCAATCTGTCTTTTTATCTGATGCTGTTGCCGCAACATTTGATTGACTATGTCATCCTGCACGAACTTTGTCACACGCGGGTAATGAGCCACAGCGGCGAATTCTGGCATCAGATGGACAAAGTTACTGACGGAAAAAGCCACGAACTGAGAAATGAAATTAAGAAATTTTCCATTCCAAAATAAGATTAGATATCCCAATTTTTCTCTCTGTCTTATTCACCTGACTTCACACCCCTTATGCTCAAAAAAATAAAACCATACATGATGCCGCTGGCAATGACAATTGGCACAATTTTCTATCGTTTTTTCGGCTCGCTGGCTTTTCTTACTCCCTATCTTATTTTTGTGATGCTTTTTCTGACCTATTGCAAGCTCGATTTGAAAAATATTCAACTATCGCCGCTTCATCTCTGGCTCATTTTGATACAGATTTTGGGTAGTGTGGCGGCGTTTTTACTGCTTCAACCGGTTAATCCGATACTTGCGCAGGGTGTCATGATTTGCATGCTGGCTCCCACCGGTACCGCAGCCCCTGTTGTCACCGGCATGCTCAAAGGGAATGTGGAAAGCCTGACTGCCTTCAGCCTGTTAAGCAATATGAGTGTGGCGATTGCAGCCCCGCTGATTTTTTCACTGTTGGGCAGTTATGAGACCCTGCCTTTCTTCGATTCGTTTTTGGCCATTTCACGCCGGGTTTTTGTGCTGCTGCTCACCCCTTTTGTGCTGGCTTATGTATTGAAAAAAATCTCAGTGAAATCGGTCGAAAAAATTGGTTCACTCTCGGGACTTTCATTTTATATCTGGAGTTTTGCACTTATAGTGGTTACAGCCCGAACGGTTCAATTTATCATGAACCAAA
>CALMZF010000318.1 GCA_937870645.1 uncultured Paludibacter sp.
AGATATTCCCTTGCTTTTCAGAAAGTTCGCAGCCGATTTTGCCGAAAAATACAAGATGCCGCCTATCCGCCTTAGTGATGATGCCCGGTTGATGATTATGAACTATTACTGGAATGGCAATGTTCGGCAGTTGAAAAATATTACTGAACAGATTTCGGTCATTGAACAACAGCGTGACATCACTCCGGCAATACTTCGCTCGTATCTGCCGGTTGAAGATATGGAGAGACTTCCGGCCATTTTTCAACGCGAAAATTCGGACCATAAAACTTTTCAAAATGAGCGCGAAATATTGTATCAGGTCTTATTCGACATGAAAAAAGACATGATCGACCTGAAAAAGATTGTAAACGAACTTTCCATGGGTCGTTCCGTAAATGTTCAGCCGGTAGATACCGATTTTTCGACCGGTTTTTTTCACAATGATAACATCCTCAATCAAAATCCGAATCAATCATTTTCGCCCGATAATACTCCCTTTAAAAAATTCAGCCATGCCGACGATGTGGAAACATTCCATGAAGTTGAAGAGTATGAAGATGCTGATGCAGATGAAGAAGAATATAAGGAGAAACTTGAAAAATTATTCGATGCAGCCGATGATGGAAAATACACAATGGCAGAAATGGAGTGTGAAATGATCAAAAAGTCGTTGGAAAAAAATCACGGACGACGAAAACTGGCCGCTAAGGATTTGCAGATTTCCGAACGGACATTATACCGCAAAATTAAAGATTATGGTATTGATTTATGATATTTTGAATTTGATAATGATAAAAAAGCTGAAAATTTCGTTGGGATTGTGTGCCGTGGCATTAATACTACAGGGTTGTGCGGTAACCTATGGATTCAAGAGCGGCTCTATAGATTATACCAAAACCAAAAGTATTTCCATTACCGATTTCCCTAATAATGCCGATCTGGTCAATCCAACTCTGTCACAAACTTTCGTTGAGGCATTGAAAGACAAATACACCCGATCTACTCGTCTGCAGTTGTTGTCCCGTGGCGGTGATATGCACCTGGAAGGCGAAATAGTCGGATATCAGATCTCATCCATGGCCATCAGCGCCGATTCATACGCATCGCAGACCAAACTCACGCTGACCATCAATGTGCGATTTACCAACAACAAAAAACCTGAAGATGATTTTGAAACGAGATATTCCGCTTTTCAGATGTTCAACAGCGATCGGATGCTTAACGATGTGGAGCCCGAGTTGGTCAAAACCATGGTGGACGAAATTGTGGATAAAATATTTAATGATTCGGTAGCCAAATGGTAATCCTGCTGAACGGCCTATGACTTACGATAACTTAATAGATAAACTTCGTCAATCCGAAAAACTGACCGGTGATGATGCGCCTGCTCTCAGGAAGCTGGTTGATTTGTACCCGTATTTCGGGGTAGGGCGGTGGTTATATCTGAAAGCGCTGTACAATTCCAATAGCCTGTTTTTTGGAGCAGAACTGAAACGAACAGCCCTGCATGCACCAAATCGCCGAAATCTTTACTTTTTCATTCATCCCGAAGAATTAAAAACCGTGGGACAGAAGGAACGGACTGGAAATTCAACAGGCAGCTATTTCGATATGCTCGAAGCTGTCGAGAATAAGAATAAAAATAACCCAAATTCACTGCGTGCACTGGCCGAGCGGCTTAAAGCAGCCCGCGAGATGCTTCACACCGGTATACCGGAAGAGCACTCCGCAGCGTGTACTCAAGAGGTTGAAAACCTGTCACAGGAAGAGCAACAGCAGACAATGCCGGGTTCGGATTTAAGCGACGAACAGCGGGAGCTCGAAGTCAAAAAATGTATCCGCGAAAAAAAATATCGGGAAGCAATTGAATTATTGAAAGAATTAAATTTTAATAATCCGAAAAAAAGTATTTACTTTGCAGACCAAATTCGGTATTTAGAAAAAATATTACAGAACTTATAAAATAAACTCATTATGTACGTTTTTTTAATTGTATTAATCATCATTTTTTCACTTTTACTTACTTTTATTGTTTTAATCCAGAATTCCAAAGGTGGTGGCCTGGCAGCAGGTTTTCAGTCTAATAATCAGATTATGGGTGTTCGCAAAACCACTGACTTTCTGGAAAAGGCAACCTGGGGATTGGCGGCAGTAATCATCGTTTTGTCTGTTATATCGGTAGGAGTAAAATCCGGTGCACCTAAAGATGTGAATGACTCCGAAATAAAAGAGCAATCGATGGATCTTAATAAGCAAATGCAGCAAACAACAGCTACACCCAACTTTGGTGAAACTGCTCCTGCACAGGAACAACAAGCTGCTCCGGCTCAGGAAACTCCGAAACAAGCACCTGCTGCTACGCCTGAAAAGAAATAAAAGGAAATAACCCCTTCAAAAGCGTATCGAGAAAATTTCTGATACGCTTTTTTTTATCGTATGAACTTGTCTTTCATAAATATTATCGATTACTTAGGTACTTTTGCATTTGCAATAAGCGGCATGCGACTGGCCTCGGCGAAACGATTTGACTGGTTTGGAGCCTATGTAGTGGGATTGGTTACAGCCATCGGTGGCGGTACAACCCGCGATTTGCTGCTCGATGTCACTCCCTTCTGGATGTTGCAGCCATCGTATCTTATTGTAACCGGTTTTGCACTGCTGTTTGTTATTTTTTTAGGAAAATGGGTCATCCGGCTACACAATACTTTTTTTATATTTGACGCCATCGGGTTGGGACTGTTTGTAGTGGTGGGCATCGACAAGGCGCTTGAGCTCAACTATCCCTTTTGGGTAGCCATATTGATGGGTATGATTACCGGGTCGGTCGGGGGCGTAATTCGCGATATGTTGATCAATGAAGTTCCTCTCATTTTCCGAAAAGATATTTATGCACTGGCTTGTGTGGTTGGAGGATTGATTTATTTTGTGTCGTTCAAACTGAATTTTTCACCCGTAGTGATGCAGACAACAGCTGCAGTCTCGGTAATTGTAACGCGTGTGATAGCAGTAAAATATCATATCAGCATACCTGTACTGAAAGCTTATGAAGATTTCAAAAATGAAAAAGAAAACGACCGAAAATGATTTTAATTGATGATACGATATTAAGTTTTGATTTGTTCGACGAAAAATTTGTCTGCGACCTGGCATCGTGCAAAGGAATATGCTGTATAGAAGGCGATTCGGGCGCTCCGCTCGATTGGACAGAGATTGATATTCTCGAGGAAATCCTGCCTCAAATTTGGGATGATTTATCGCCGGCATCTCAAAATCTGATTAAAAAACAAGGTGTTTTTTATCTTGATCAGGAGGATGAGCCGGTTACTTCGATTGTCAACGGACGCGAATGTGTCTTTACTTACACCGACGGGCAGGGAATATGTAAGTGTGCCATAGAAAAAGCTTTCCGCGAAGGGAAAACTGACTTCTACAAGCCGATCTCCTGTCATTTGTATCCCGTACGGCTGCAGAAAAATAAAGAGTTTACGGCAGTAAATGTACATAAATGGATTGTGTGCGAATGTGCCCGTGTTCAGGGAAAAAATCTGGGCGTGCCGGTGTATAAGTTCCTTAAAGAACCTTTAATTCGCAAATTTGGTGCAGAATGGTACAATCAGGTGGAAATAACTGCTGTAGAATTAGCCAAAGCAAAACAATCTGGACACAAATTTTAAAATCATATATAACAAAACAAAATTCTTGAATAAATCTTGTATTTCAGGATTTTAGGGAGGGTAACATGATTGAAATTATTACCATAGGCGATGAAATACTGATAGGTCAGATTGTTGATACCAATTCAGCCTGGATGGCCGTGGAACTCAACAAAGCAGGATTTCAGCTGGCACAGATTACATCTGTACACGATGAGGCTGATCACATCAAAAAAGCACTGGATGAAGCTTTGCTTCGTGCAGATGTGGTGCTTATGACCGGCGGGCTTGGACCCACCAAAGACGATATTACCAAACAGACCCTGTGTGAATATTTCGGAACAAAACTGGTATTTAATCCCGAAGTACTCGAAAATATTCAACAAATTTACCATACCCGCCAGTCTGTAATGAATGAACTGACCAAATCGCAGGCAATGGTACCCGAAAAGTGCACCGTAATTCAGAACAGGGCCGGCTCTGCACCCATTACCTGGTTCGAAAAAGAGGGAAAAGTGATTGTGTCGATGCCCGGCGTGCCGCTGGAGATGAAAAAAGTGATGAGCGAAGAAATTATTCCCCGCCTGCAAAAGCATTTCAAAACACCCGCTATCATTCATAAAACTGTTCAGGTGTATGGAATTCCCGAGTCTCAGCTCGCGCTCCGTCTTACCGAATGGGAAAATTCGCTGCCCGAATATTTACATCTGGCTTATTTACCGAATTTTGGTATCGTTAAGTTGCGGATAAGTGGTGCTGGTCAGGATAAATATAAACTGGAAGAGGCTATTAACCAGCAGGTTGAAACCCTTAAATCAATTTTGGGAGAAAGTATTTTTGCTTACGAAGATAAACCGGTTGAAAAGATCATCTACGAAAAACTGAAAAGTTCGGGACTAACAGTTTCAACCGCCGAAAGTTGTACCGGAGGCAATATAGCACATCGGCTTACGTTAATACCGGGCATTTCAGACTGCTTCAAAGGTACGGTAGTGGCCTATCACAACGAATTGAAAATCAATATGCTGGGTGTATCGGCACAGGATATTGAGCAGTATGGAGCGGTAAGTTCACAGGTAGCCACTCAAATGGCTGAAGGAGCGCGTAAAGTGATGCAAACTGATCTGGCAGTAGCCACTACCGGTATAGCAGGACCCACCGGTGGAACGCCCGAAAAACCCGTAGGCGCCATCTGGATTTCAGTATGCTCCCGTGAACGGACGATTACCCGCAGTTACGTTTTTGGCAACTTTGCCCGTGAAAATTTCATCGAACGAAGTACGATGGCAGCACTGATGATGCTCAACGAACTGATTGGATAAATTCGTTCAAATCAATACGGCATACTTTTTTTTGCAAATATTTGCCCCGAATGCTTTATTTTTGTTAATTGTCAGAAAAATTGAAATATAAGCAGAAAAAATTTGTGTGAAAGAAAAAAAAACCATACTTTTGCACACTGTTTTTGAGAAAAAATAAAGATAAAAATTAAAGAGATACAGCGATGTCAAAAATTTGTCAAATTACCGGTAAAAAAGCAATGGGTGGATGTAACGTATCACACTCAAAACGTCATACCAAACGTACTTTTGATGTGAACTTGTTCACCAAAAAGTTCTATTGGGTAGAACAGGATATGTGGATCAGCCTCAAAATTTCGGCTGCCGGATTACGTACCATTAACAAAAATGGATTGGATGCTGCCATTAAAGATGCGGCTAAAAAAGGGTATTTATACGTTTAATAACAGGGGGAAAGCAAAATGGCAAAAAAATCAAAAGAAGCAAGAGTTCAGGTAATTCTGGAATGCACAGAACATAAAGAAAGCGGTATGCCGGGAACTTCCCGCTATATTACCACAAAGAACCGGAAAAATACTCCGGCTCGTATGGAATTGAAAAAATACAATCCCATTCTCAAAAAAATGACTATTCACAAAGAAATTAAATAACAAAGAGATATGGCAAAGAAAGCGGTTGCAAGTTTGCAAAGTGGTGAAGGTCGTACCTACTCCAAGGTGATAAAGATGGTGAAATCACCTAAAACCGGTGCATATACATTTCAGGAAGAAATGGTACACAATGAAAAAGTAAAAGATTTTATTGCAAAATAAATTATATAAGTTTTTTGCAACATATTCATAAAGAGAAATCCTTTCATTAAAATGAAGGGATTTTTTTTTACTTGAGTGGAAAATAACTAATTTTGTGAAAATTATATCTACCTTTGGTACAAAATGGATTAGAGGATTTCGGTGTGGTTACTGTCAAACAAAACAATAAAGGAGTATAACTGCCGGTATTTTTCATGTAAATAATTTGTAAATAAAAAAATAAAAATATGGGATTATTCGGACTATTTAATAAGGAAAAAAAGGAAACATTAGACCAGGGTTTATCCAAAACCAAGGAAAGTGTATTTTCCAAACTTACCAGAGCGGTTGCCGGAAAGTCAAAAGTAGACGAAGAGGTGCTGGACAACCTCGAAGAAGTGCTCGTATCATCGGATGTGGGTGTCGAAACTACCTTACGTATCATTGAGCGGATTGAAGAACGGGTAAGTAAGGATAAGTATTTGAATACCAGCGAACTGAATAAAATCCTCAAAGAGGAAATTGCCGCTTTGTTATCTGAAAACAACTCCGGTCAGCCCACAGACTTTGACGATAAACTACCGGCCACACCTTACGTAATCATGGTGGTGGGAGTAAATGGAGTGGGCAAAACCACCACAATAGGCAAGCTGGCTTATCAATTCAAGAAGGCCGGAAAAAAAGTTTATCTCGGAGCTGCCGATACTTTCAGGGCTGCAGCAGTGGAGCAGCTTGTAATCTGGGGCGAAAGGGTAGGAGTGCCGGTTGTCAAGCAAAAAATGGGTGCCGATCCCGCTTCTGTGGCATACGATACGCTCGCTTCGGCCAAAGCCAATAATGCCGATGTGGTGATAATTGATACGGCAGGCAGGTTGCACAATAAAATCAACCTGATGAACGAACTCACCAAAATCAGAAATGTAATGCAAAAGATCACACCCGATGCACCACACGAAATCCTGTTGGTACTCGATGGATCCACCGGACAGAATGCTTATGAGCAGGCAAAACAATTCACACTGGCAACCGATGTGAATGCCATTGCCGTAACAAAACTCGATGGCACAGCCAAAGGCGGTGTGGTTATCGGCATTTCCGATCAGTTCAAAATTCCGGTGAAATATATCGGACTGGGTGAAAAAATGACCGACCTGCAGGTGTTCGACAAAGAAGAATTTGTAGCTTCCTTATTTGAATAAAAAAAAATCATCAATCATGAAAAAAACAGGACTGACATTGTTGGTTGCTTTGGCTTTGTGCAATTTTGTCTTTGGTCAGAAAAACTTTACCCTCAGCTCACCCGATGGTAAAGTGAAAGCTGAAATCAATATTGGAGAAACGATAGAATATTCGGTTTTTCATCAGACGGATTTGCTGCTTTCAAAATCTCCGGTATCTCTCAGGTTCACCGATGGAACCTCACCCGGCATTAATGCCAAATTAAAAAAAGCTACAAAAAAGTCGGTCAATGAGGTGATTGATGCCGTAATTTATAAAAAAAATAAAATTTCAGATAATTATAATGAGTTGATTTTAAGCTTCAGGGGTGACTACAACCTGATTTTTCGTGCCTATAACGATGGAGTTGCCTATCGGTTCAGTACAGACCGTAAAAAGCCATTCACAGTCGAAAACGAACAGGCTGAATTCAATTTTCCCGGAGATCCGAAAGTCTATGCAGCTTACGTAAACGATGATAACGGTCGGAAGGATACCTTCGAAAAGCAATTCTTCAATTCATTTGAAAATCAATATCAACATATTGCACTTTCAAGCTGGAACCCAAAAAGGCTGGCATTTTTACCGCTGGTAATTGAAGGAAAAAACGGAAAAAAGATCTGTATTACCGAGTCCGACTTGTTGGATTATCCCGGTATGTATTTGCACGGAAACGGATCCGGCGGGCTGGCAGGAGTTTTCGCACCTGTTCCCAGGGATATTAAACCCGGCGGCCATAACATGCTGCAGGGCCTGGTTCAATCACGTGAACCCTATATTGCTGTATGTGAAGGAAAAACAAATTTTCCCTGGCGTGCTGTCATCGTGGCCGAAAATGACTGTGAACTCACCAACAGTGATATGGTCTATAAGTTAGCTACACCATCGCAGCTTTCCGATATCTCGTGGATTAAACCCGGAAAAGTGGCCTGGGACTGGTGGAACGACTGGAATATCAAAAACGTTGATTTTCAAACCGGTGTGAATAATGCCACGTATAAATACTACATCGATTTTGCTTCGAAATATAAAATAGAGTATGTTATTCTGGACGAAGGCTGGGCGGTAAATCTCAAGGCCGATTTGTATCAGATTGTTCCTGAAATAGATCTGAAAGAACTTATTGCTTATGCAAAATCAAAAAATGTAGATTTAATTCTTTGGGCAGGTTACAATGCATTTAATAAAGACATGGAAGGCATCTGCCGACACTATTCTGAGATGGGAATTAAAGGATTCAAGGTGGACTTTATGGATCGCGACGATCAGCCGATGGTTGACTTTTATCACCGGGCTGCGCAGATAGCTGCCAAATATCATTTGATGCTCGATTTTCACGGTGCATTCAAGCCGGCCGGCCTTCAACGAACCTATCCCAATGTAATTAATTTCGAAGGAGTTCACGGACTGGAACAAATGAAATGGTCGCCCTCCTCAGTCGATCAGGTTACGTATGATGTTACTATTCCCTTTATCCGTATGGTGGCAGGTCCCATGGATTACACGCAGGGAGCCATGCGCAATGCTACCCGGGATAATTATCGACCCGTCAATTCCGAACCGATGAGCCAGGGAACACGATGCCGTCAGCTGGCAGAATATGTTATTTTTGAGTCTCCGCTCAATATGCTGTGCGACAATCCTTCGGCTTACATGGAAGAAAAAGAATGTACTGAATTTATTGCCGAAATTCCTACCGTGTGGGATGAAACCGTAGCGTTGAACGGGGAAATAGCAAAATACATTACAATTGCACGTCGTAAAGGAAATGTCTGGTACCTGGGCTCCATGACAAACTGGGATGCCCGAAAACTTGATCTGGACTTATCCTTTTTGGGCGAAGGAGATTTCAGGGCAGAAATATTCCGGGATGGGGTTAATGCACACCGTGCAGCCAGCGATTATCGAAAACTTACAGTTGATATTCCGGCTGATCGGAAAATGCAGATTTCAATGGCTCCCGGAGGCGGATTTGTGATGAAGAT
>CALMZF010000319.1 GCA_937870645.1 uncultured Paludibacter sp.
ATCCCGGGAATCGCAACTGTTGTTGAAAAACATTGAACCGAAATCACATGATTCGGAGACTGTCTAAGAAACACAGTAGACTGTCCAAAAAACTGTGTAAATAGGAAAAAAGTATTATTTTTATAACACAGAAAAAAGACATGAAAAAACAGAAAGAGAATACGTTAGGCAGTAAATGCTTTCGTTACTGTGATCCATCGATTTCATTTTCTATCACGGTCGAACCAATTAAACCGTTTATCTGTTCTACAATTATACAAATTGTTTCACTCAAACAATACACGCTTATCGCTATGTGTTTTACCGTTGCCATCATGAAAGACGGAGTGCTGATGACTGCCGAGCAGTACTACAACAGTATGCCAGCCGTTATCCGCAAGAAAAAGCCCAACCCGCTTCAGACCGAAATACCCAATTATTATTTGGTAAGCGGGTTCTCGCACCCACGGCTGCCGGTGATTACCGACGATGAAATGACACTGAAAGAATGGGGACTGATACCCGAATGGACTTCGGACCGCGGGAAGGCGGATGAATTGCAGAATATGACACTGAATGCCATGGGCGAAACGATTTTTGAGAAACCTTCCTTCCGGCATAATATTCTCAGCCATCGCTGTTTGCTGCCCGTGAGCGGTTTCTACGAATGGCGCGAATTCAAAAACACGAAATATCCGTATTTCATTCATCCCGACAGCAAACCCGGATTCCTGCTGGGTGCGGTGTACGACAGTTGGACAGACCCACTGACAAACGAAACGGCAGACACATTCAGTATCGTCACCACAGCAGCCAATCCACTGCTGGAGATGATCCACAATGTGAAGAAACGGATGCCGCTGATACTCGATTACGAGGCAGCCGACCGCTGGCTCAATCCTGCCACATCGCCCGAAGAACTGAGAACACTCATCCGTCCCTTCGACGAGACCAAAATGAAAGCCTACACCATCGGCAAGGCAGCCGGCAATCCCAAATTCGACCGAAATATCCCCGAAATTCTTAACCGGGTGAACTATCCCGAGCTGGACCCTCCAACGCTGTTTTGAAGAAAGGGAAGCCCCCCAACCCCATGAAGGATAAGCCCCCCGGCCCCCTGAAGGGGGAGTTAAGGAAAGACCCCAAGCCCCTAAAGGGGATGTGAAGACCATTCGGGTAAATACTGCCCCAAGCCTCCCGAAACAATTTCGGGACAGGCTCTCCCGATAAATCGGGATAAATGCCGGGGATGTAAATTACTTTCGTCCTGTAAAAAAACGTACCAACTTGAAAACATTCATCACTGCACTCTGCAAGTCCCCTTTCCCGATAAGACGGGACACAGTAGGGGATTTAGGGGCCATTACCTTTAGAAGATTTAGGAGACGCATTATCGTCGCACTCTTCAAAACTCCCCCTTCAGGGGGTTGGGGGGCTTATCCTTCAGGGGATTTAGGGGCAGTTACCTTTTTTGGTTTGGGGCAGTATTGGTTCAATCGGTTTTGGTTCATTCAGTCTTGGTTCATTCAGTCTTGTTTATATCAATCTTGTTTCGGAAACCAATAACTTAATAACCAATAACATTCTTATCTTAACTCCCCCTTCAGAGCCTGTCCCGATTTATCGGGAGGGGTTGGGGGGCTTATCCTTGAGGAGGTTGGGGGGCTTTCTTTTCTACATTTCAAAACTATTCGTATCTTGCGGCGTTTTTCAAACACAAACAGGCATGAGACGAATTATACTCCTTTCAACAATCATTCTATCGTTTTTCACGGTTACCAATGCCCAGAATGCAATCATTACAGTGAATGCTGCAGAAGGTAAGCTGCCGGTATCCCCTTACATTTACGGCAAAAACAATAATTTTTCAACCGTATTCGGTACCCCAACAACTGCTGAAGATATACGCCTTTACAAAGAAGCCGGACTACGGTTTACCCGTGAAAATGGAGGTAACAATGCCACCAAATACAACTGGCGCCGAAAAATATCCGGTCACCCGGACTGGTACAATAATGTGTACAGTCACGACTGGGATTATGCTTCGCAAACCATTCAGTCGAACATTCCCACAATGCAGACCATGTGGGCTTTTCAGCTGATAGGTCGGGTGGCATCCAATAAGAACAACAATTTCAACGACTGGAGCTATAATAAATCGCAGTGGTGGAGCGGAGTGGCTCAAAATCTGGCGGGTGGTGGTCAGCTAAATCCTTCCGGTGGCAGCAAAGCGCTCGTGGAAGGCAATCCCCTACTCTACACCATGGAATGGCCGGCTGATTCCACCGTAGCCATACTCGATCACTGGTTTGCCGCCGGAGGAGTGGGACTGAATAAAGACAATTTCCGGTACTGGAGCATGGACAACGAGCCGGAAATATGGAACGGCACACACGATGATGTGATGCCTGTACAACTATCCGCATCGGCATTTGTGGATAAATACATAGAAGTGGCCAAAAAAGCCCGTCAGAAATTTCCCGACATCAAACTCACGGGACCTGTGCCGGCCAACGAATGGCAATGGTACAAATGGAGCAATGAAACGCTCAAAATTAACGGCACCTATTACTGCTGGCTGGAATACTTTATCAAACGCCTGGCCGACGAGCAAAAATCATCGGGTATCCGGCTGCTCGATGTACTGGATATTCACTGGTATCCCGGAGAAACGGCCAATGCCGATGTGGTGCAGCTGTATCGGGCCTTCTTTGATAAAACGTACGTTTACCCCGGAGCCAACGGCGTGAGAACCATCAACGGCGGATGGGACACCTCGCAAAACAAGGAATATATCTTTCAACGAATAAATGACTGGCTGATAAAACATTTCGGTGCAAACCACGGAGTTACGTTGGGTTTGAGTGAATGCGACTTCAACACTGCTAATCCCAATATTACATCGGTGCTGTATGCCTCCATGCTCGGAACATTTGCCGATAACGGCGTAGAATTTTTCACACCCTGGGGATGGAAAACCGGGCAGTGGGAAACCCTGCATCTCTTCAGCCGGTATGCAAAGAATACGCGGGTCAGCACTACTTCGAGCCTCGAAAACTATGTATCCGGCTATTCGACCATTAATGCAAAAGCCGATTCGATGACTGTGATACTGGTCAACCGTAACCTCAGTGCATCACATACCGTTACTGTCAACCTGAGTAATTTCAGTGTGCAGAATGGCTCGTTCGCCACCCTTCAGCTCTCATCGCTTCCGGCAACAGAAACATTCAATTCGCACACCGACAACGCGCTGAAGGCAGGCACCGTCAGCATTACCAACAATTCATTCACACTCACCCTGCCAGCACTTTCCACCACCGCTGTTATACTGAGTAATAAATCGGACACCGGAGTTGATATTGTTGACGAAAGCAAAAATTCGCTGACACTCTTCCCAAATCCGGCCAAAGAGCATTTCAGTGTCCGGTACGGTTCCTCACACCCACTCCCTTCGCGGATTACTATCTACAATCAGTCGGGAAAAATGGTGAATGAGTTACATTGGGAAAACCCGGAACAAAAACCGTTGGTCGTTAACACGGGGAATATGACTGATGGTATATATTTTGTAAAAGTATCAAATGCAGAATTTTCAACCACCCGCAAACTGGTAGTGTTGAAAAAATAGCACTTACGGGACCAAATCCTGTATAAAATCCATCATTTAACTAAACAAATTATTCCTTCCCTGCGTTTTAGTAATATAAAATCGGAGCCTTACCGGCATGATCCCTGTCGCCGTACCGACACTAATTCGGTGTTGTTTTACGCTGTGCGTTAATACAATAATTGCTGAATTTTCAAAACCCCATTTTTTTAATTCATCAAGAATATGCCTTCAAAGAAACTGATTGATTTTCTGAACGAAAATGAGATTAAGTTTGTCTTAATCCATCATTCCAGAGCCTATACAGCCAACGAAGTAGCCCACTCTGCACACATTCACGGTCAGGAACTTGCCAAGACAGTGATTGTGAAAATTGACGGCAAACTGGCTATGGCTGTGCGTCCTGCATCAGGACTTGTCAATACGCGACTGCTCAAAGAAGAACTGGGAGTCGGCACGATAGAAGTAGCAGGTGAGTATGAATTCGCCAGTATGTTTCCTGAATGTGAAGTGGGCGCTGAACCGCCCTTCGGAAATCTCTACGGAATGGATGTTTATGTGTCGGATGCGCTGGCTCAGGACACCGAAATTGCTTTTAATGCCGGTACCCATACCGAACTCATTCGTATGGCCTACGAAGACTTCGAACGACTGGTAAAACCCGAAGTGCTGCGTTTTTAACCGACCTACGACCTGAAAGTACAGCTTTCGGTTGAAAAATTTATCTTGTATTAACAAATGAAACCCCGGTTGGATGAATTATCCTGCCGGGGTTGATTTATTTTTATTATTGTCCGATAAAACTTAATATTTTGCCACTTCCGATAGATCGGAATGTTCCATCTGTGGCAAGAAATCTTGTTGTTCACATTTTACTACAAAGAATTAGCCACTCTGTGGCTGTTTTTGCAACAGCGTTGCAAAATATTTGTAGCTATTTGGCAACTACA
>CALMZF010000320.1 GCA_937870645.1 uncultured Paludibacter sp.
ATAGTGAATATGGGAGGTTTTCTGGCTATGAAATCGAAAGAATTATGGCGAAAATGTCAGATGTATTGCATTGTCAATGAAGGCTTCATCACCTACGGAGGTATGTCGGGTCGGGATATGCACGCGCTGGCGCAGGGACTGTACGAAGGTACCGAATTTGATTATCTCGAAACGCGTATAAAACAGGTGGAATACCTGGCAAAAAAACTTGATGAATACGGTATTCCCTATCAACGGCCGGCAGGGGGACACGCCATTTTTGTTGATGCACGCAAAGTGCTTATTCACGTTCCCCGGGAAGAATTTATTGCTCAGACCCTGGCTATCGAACTTTACCTGGAAGCCGGTATCCGCGGTGTGGAAATTGGCCCTTTGCTGGCCGATCGCGATCCTGTCACCGGTCAAAATCGTTATCCCGAACTGGAATTGCTTCGACTGGCCATTCCACGCCGCACGTATACCAACAATCACATGGATGTGGTTGCTGTCGCGTTGAAAAATGTGTACGATCGGCGGGACGAAATAAAGCACGGATATAAAATAATGTATGAAACTCCGATCATGCGCCATTTTACGGTAGAACTGGAACCTGTGAAATAAATGCAGATCATGGAGAAAAAACAAATCGGAAAGTAATGATGGTCTGTCATTACTTTTCGATTATTTATTAAGTCGTCTTGATTTTTTATAATGTCGCCTCTACGAGGCTTTAATTTGCAAAGCAAATATAAAT
Source organism: uncultured Paludibacter sp. (assembly GCA_937870645.1). Classification (GTDB taxonomy): domain Bacteria; phylum Bacteroidota; class Bacteroidia; order Bacteroidales; family Paludibacteraceae; genus UPXZ01. The sequence continues at coordinate 734 of CALMZF010000320.1, forward strand.
CTACCATAATATCGCCTTTACGAGGCTTTATTTTTAGCACCAGAGGTACGATATTATGGTAGAAAATGGATTATTAGATATTTTGGAAGCTCCGTAGGTGCGACATTCTGGTTTTTTAAAAAAGTCAAGACGAACTCTATGTAAAAAAATACAGTTTTAAGATTACTTTGTTTCCATTTTCAGAATGTCATCAATTTCGGCATAAATTTCATTCCAGGTTTCTTCAGACATGGTTGTACCGACCACCTGTACCACCCGGCCAGAAATCAGCGAACCAATCATGCCACATATATTCAGGGCATAACCCCGGGCCAGTCCATATAAGAAGCCGGCTGCATACATATCGCCGGCGCCGGTAGAATCCACGCGAATATCGCCCGAAGGAATAACCTCATCGGTTTTTTCGCCGCTTTTAATCAAAGAACCATCCTTACCCAGTTTTACAATTGCAATATCGCACAGGTGAGCAATGTCGGTCAGGGCTTCAAAGGGGTTTTTGCCGGTGAATGCCTTGGCTTCTTCTTCGTTGGCAAAAGTAATATCGACATAGTCGCGAATGATTTCGTGCAGAAATTCCCGATTTTCTTCCACCACATTGAAGCTGGCCAGGTCCAGAGAAACGGTTAAGCCCGCTTTTTTGGCCAGTTGCAAGGCTGTACGTATCAGATTGTGATCCTGAACCAGATAACCTTCTATGTGAAAAATATCGTAACCGGTAAACACGGAACTTTCCAAATCGCCGGCCGACAGTTCACTCGCTGCACCCAGATAGGTGCATAAGGTACGTTCGCCATCGGGAGATATTAAAACAGTACAATGCCCTGAAGCGGTATTGCTGAATTTCAAATGAGGTTTAATACCGTTTTTGCGGCTGTCTTCCCTGAAAAACGAGCCAATATTGTCGTCACATACTTTGCCGATAAATCCACCTTCCAGCCCAAGTTTAGCTATACCCTTAATTGTATTGGCAGCCGAACCGCCGGTAGCCATGGTGGTGGGAAAATCATTAAACAAAGCTGTAATTTCGTCCGACTTTTCCGCATCCACCAGCTGCATGCTCCCTTTTTTCAAATTAAGCCCTGACAGAATTTCATCGTTATTTATCTGAAACAGTATGTCAGTCAGGGCATTACCCATAGAAAGAACTTTTTTCATTTTTTTTATTTCAATTATTTCTGCAAAGATATTGCATATTTCAAGAATTCCTATTATTTTTGCACTCGCAATTGAGAAATTAGTTGCAGAAATTCTTCCTTAGCTCAGTCGGTTAGAGCATCTGACTGTTAATCAGAGGGTCCTTGGTTCAAGTCCAAGAGGGAGAGCAAAAAACACTGAATGTCAGTGTGATAGAAAAACAAAGGACTAAAAGTGGTGTCAAAACCGCCTTAGTCCTTTTCTTTTTGTGTCATATTTAATAAAAAAAAAGCTTTCAGAAGAAAGCTTTTTTTATTTTGAATAATGAAAAGTCCTAACTTCTCAGTTTTGCATTCAGCTTGTTTTCAATGTTTTGCTGAATTTTTCGCATGATGCTGTCAATTACATTGTCGGTCATTGTTTTGGTTTCATCCTGCAGCATGAAGCTTACAGCATACGATTTTTTGCCGGTCTCAAGGTTTTTGCCCTCATACACATCGAACAGACTTACTTTTTTCAACAGTTTTCGTTCGGTTTCAAATGCAATTTTCTCAATTTCGGCAAATGTTGTGTTTTTATCCAGCAGGAATGCTAAATCGCGTCTTACAACCGGGAATTTTGGAAGTTCGGTGTACTTTACGGCTGAAATATTGAGTTCCGAAAGGATGTTATTCCAGAGCAAGTCAGCATAATAAACTTCTGCGTCCACGTCGGTCATCTTTCGCACCTGATGATTTACAATTCCGTAAGTGGCCAGTAAAACGCCCCTGGCACTGCGAATGGCAAGCGCTTCGGAGAATAAATCGTCGGCATATTCTTCGCTTTTCAAACTGCGAAAATCAAAACCCATTCGTAAGAATATGTTCTGCACATAGGCTTTCAGTTCGAAGAAGCTTGACTTTTGAGTGCCACCGGACCAAGAATCGCTGAATTTGTTGCCCGTTACCCACAATCCCAGGTGATATTCTTCGGAATAGGCTTTCAGGTGATCGTCAGCCGATTTATTATCAGCATTGAAATGATAACAGTTGCCAAATTCATAGAATTTAAGATCTGCATTCCGGTAATTGATGTTGCGGGAAATATTTTCAAGACCTCCGAATAATAAGGTCTGACGCATCACATTCAGGTCCGAACTCAAGGGATTAATTATTTTTACGCTTTGCGTTTCAGGATAATCTTTCAGGGTGGAATAATAGCCGCCTTTTGTGAGTGAATTGTTCAGCACTTCATTAAATCCCTGAGCGGTCAGCTGTTCCGAGATGAGTATCTGCATTTTGTGGCTATCGGGTTTGGCTGCATAGCTGAGTGTCGAAATCAGTTTATCGCCAATTTCCACATTATTGTATCCATAGATTCGCAGAATGTCTTCGATCACATCTACATCACGTTGCACATCCACCCGGTAAGCCGGAACTTTCAACTGAAATTTTTCTGCATCTTCCGATACGATTTCCATTTCAAGTCCGTTCAGAATTTTCACGATCGTGTCATTTCCGATTTTTTTGCCAATCAGGTTGTCAATTTTTTCTTTATTTAATGCAACCTCAAAGGGCTGAACTATAACCGGATACTCGTCCACTATTTCGCTCGAAATAGTACCGCCTGCCACTTCCTGAATAAGCATGGCGGCACGTTTGAGTGCGTAAATGGTGATGTCGGGGTCGCAGCCGCGTTCGAAGCGGAACGATGCATCGGTGTTTAGTCCGTGTCGGCGAGCCGTTTTACGGATGTTTACAGGATGAAAGTAAGCACTTTCGAGGAATATATTTTTAGTCGTTTCGGTTACTCCTGAGCTCAAACCGCCAAAAACTCCTCCAATACACATGGGTTCATCGCCGTTGCATATCATCAGATCTTCGCCGCTTAGTTTGCGCTCCACACCATCGAGAGTGGTGAAAGGTGTACCTTCCGGCAGGTTTTTTACACATACCTTGCCGGATGTGATTTTGTCGGCATCGAAAGCATGCAGCGGTTGACCCAGTTCGTGGAGTATGAAATTGGTAATATCCACAACGTTGTTGATTGGACGGAGACCAATTGTCATCAGGCTTTCCTTAAGCCATTGCGGAGATTCGGCCACCGTTACACCCGAGATGGTGAGTGCTGAATATCTCGGACATGCTGCCGGATTTTCTACAACAACAGGAATTGACAAATTTGTGTTGTCAACGCTGAAGGTGTCGACTGAGGGTTTTGTCAGTTTAACGGTGTCATCAGTCAGAGCAAAATAAGCAGCCAAATCGCGGGCAACGCCGTAATGTGAAGCGGCGTCAATACGGTTAGGCGTAATGTCAACTTCAATCAATGTGTCATCTTTAACTCCGAAATAATCTTTGGCCTTTGTTCCGACCTTAGTATCTGCGGGCAGAACCATGATGCCGTTGTGATCCGTACCGATGCCGATTTCATCTTCAGCGCATATCATCCCGAGTGATTCCACACCCCGTATTTTGGAGCGTTTGATGGTGAAACTTTCTTCGCCGGAATATAATTTTGTGCCAACAGTGGCTACAATCACTTTTTGACCGGCAGCCACATTGGGTGCTCCGCAAACAATTTGAAGCGGTTCGCCTTCTCCTACATTAACAGTGGTAACGCTCAGATGGTCGGAATTTTCGTGCCGGTTACAGCTAAGCACTTCGCCAACTACCAAACCTTGCAGACCGCCCTTCACCGTCTGTATCTTTTCGACCGCACCAACTTCGAGTCCGATAGAGGTCAGAATTTTTGAAATTTGTTCAGGCGATACATTAATATTAATGTAATTTTTAAGCCAGTTGTAAGAAATATTCATACTATATATAATATTATGTCTGTGTTTAGGAAATAAACGGCATTAGAATTCCATATTCCGCTTATTTCAAGGTGCAAAGATACGGTTTTTTTACAGTTAGGAAAATGAATAAAATTCAAAATAACAATAATCATTAAAAAGATGCACACTTTTGGTTGTTGTGTGTATTTTGATTAATTTTGTCGGCTTTTAAAAATCGAAATGCCAACTCATATCATTTGTTCTCACCTGTTTAATGTTTATTTTAGTGATTTCAAATGGGTTACTTAAACTTTTTTTAGCTATGATCAAAGAAAATTTTATTCGACTGTATGAAGACGCGTTCCGTCGTAACTGGGAATTGCCGGGGTTTACCGATTATGGTGAAAATCATACCATGACCTACCAGGAAATAGCGGTCGGAATTGCCAAACTGCACCTGCTATTTGAGCAGTGCGAGGTAAAGAAGAACGATAAAATTGCATTATGCGGCAAAAATAACTCACACTGGGCCATGGTCTATCTGGGCGCGGTAACCTATGGAGCTATCATAGTACCCATACTTCAGGATTTCAATCCCAATGATATACATCACGTGGTCAATCACTCCGAATCGAAATTATTATTTGTAAGCGATAATATTTGGGAAAATCTGGACGAAGAAAATTTCATAACTCTGCAAGCCGTTTTCTCACTGACCGATTACCGTCCGGTAGTATTGCTCAATCAGCCTGCACCTACGCTGCTCGAAGAAAATGAAAGCCGCGAAAATATAATTTCTCCGCTTCATAAGTCCAAACTAACCAAACGCCATATCGAAGATCTTTTTGCACAAAAATATCCGTATGGCTTCAATAAAGATTCGGTGCGCTATATCGATAAGTCGAATGCTGAGCTCGTGTCCATCAACTATACTTCGGGTACCACCGGTTTCAGTAAAGGGGTGATGACCAGCGGCAATGCACTGGCCGGCAATGTGACTTTTGCGGTTGGCACCGGTCTTATTGCTCCGGGCTTTAATATTGTTGCCTTTTTACCCCTGGCACATGCTTACGGTTGTGCTTTTGATTTTCTTGCTTCAACCTGTGCAGGCTGCCATATTCATTTTATAGGGCGCACGCCATCACCTAAAATATTACTCAAAGCTTTTGCAGAAGTACGACCGAATGTTATATTCTGTGTACCACTTATTATTGAAAAAATTTATAAAAAACAAATTCAACCGCTGCTGGCGCGTCCTTCCATGCGCTGGGTACTAAGTATTCCATTTTTGGATCAACCCGTACTTGCCCAGATTCGTAAAAAACTGGTAGATGCATTCGGAGGCAATTTCTCGCAAATTGTGGTTGGAGGTGCTCCGCTGAATGCCGAAGTGGAAGAGTTTTTCGCCAAAATAAAATTTCCGTTTACCGTAGGATATGGTATGACTGAGTGTGCTCCATTGATAAGCTATTCCGAAGCCAAAGATTTTATTCCAAAATCATCCGGAAAAATGCTG
>CALMZF010000321.1 GCA_937870645.1 uncultured Paludibacter sp.
CAGCATCCGGATGTATCCAGCCTTTGGATGGTGATTTGCGTTTGAATTCTGAAATAATGCCGGATGTTGAACTCATCAAATTCTTTTTCAAAGATAAGCATTCCCTTGAAAACAAAGGTTCTTTTTCCAAATCGGAAATAGATTTTTGTTGCTTGCGATCGGCAACTTCCAACATCTTTTGAGCTAGTATTTTGTCGAGAATAGTTGCCCCCCGCCCCTCCCGAAACAAGTTTCCCGATTGATCGGGACGGGCAGGGACAGGCTCCAAAGGGGGAAGCCCCCTAAATCCCCCTATAGGGGACTTTTCAGTGCGTTGTTCGGAATTATCTGTGTTATTTAAATTGTTCATAATCTTATTCTTGTGTATCACCTGATTAATTTCACGTTTGTTCCCCCTTTGGGGGTTAGGGGGCCGTTATCTCTATAAATTTCTTAAACGCTTTCTTTGCTTTACCACTCCTTAGCGACGTTTCAGCTTCCGATATACAATCGGCTATTGTTTTTTCGGGACAAAGTGTCTGGATGGCGAATGCTGCATTGATAATTACCGCATTGCGTTGTGCTTCTGTGCTGTTATTGTCCAATACGTTTATAAATATCCCGGCTGCATCGGCCGGCGTTTCTCCGCCCCAGAGTTCCTCGTGGGTAAGCTTAGTGAAACCCAGATCTTCCGGTTCATAGATGTATTCGCCTCTGTTATTTGTTACTTTGCAGGTATCGGTCAGCGAAATTTCATCGTAACCATCCAACGTGTGAACAATGGAGTAGTGGATACCGAGATTTTGATAGATATAATTGTACAACCGCATCATTTTCAGGTCATATACACCCAGACACTGATAATTGGGACGCAGCGGACTGATTAACGGCCCTAATACATTGAAGAATGTGCGAACTCCAAGATTTTTCCGGACACCGGCAACATTTTTCATGGCAGGATTGCATTGTGGAGCATGCAGATAAGCAAAACCGGATTGGTCAATGGATTTTTTCAGAATATCCGCGTCGGTAGTAAACTTTGCACCGAAATATTCCAGCACATTGGAAGCCCCGCTCACCGAAGTAGCCCCGTAGTTTCCGTGCTTGGCCACTTTGTAACCTGCACCGGCAAGTGTAAAACAAGCGCAGGTGGAAATGTTGAACGTATTCTTTCCGTCGCCTCCCGTACCTACTATGTCTATCGGGTTGAACTCTGATAAATCAGCTTTAATGGCCATGTTGAGCAATGCGTCACGGAAACCGATGATCTCGTCGAGTTCGATGCTGCGCATGATGTAAACGGAAATAAAAGCCGCGATCTGTGCTTCGTTGTATTTTCCGGCAGCTATATTTGTCATCACCTCCGTAGCTTCACTGCGTGTTAGTGATTGATGTTCAAAAAGTTTATAGAGTATTGAAGCCCCCCAGCCCCCTAAAGGGGGTGTTTTAACAGGGTTTTCTAAATTATCTTTATTAAGTTTATATTCTTGCATATAATTTAAATTAAAAGAAAATGTAATCAATTGTTCAATCCATCATTATTCCCCCTTTAGAGCCTGTCCCGATTTTTCGGGAGGGTTAGGGGGCTGTGCTATTGTTCCAGCCAGTTTTTAAGCATCTGTTCCCCTTGCGGTGTCAACACCGACTCGGGATGGAACTGAACACCGTGAACATCGTATTGTTTGTGTTTCAATGCCATAATCATTCCGTTTTCATCCACGGCTGTAACCTTTAGACACGAAGGCAAGGTGTCCGGATCTACTACCCAGGAGTGATATCTGCCCACTTCGAGGGTGGAAAGCATATCGTAAAACAGAATATCATTATCAATTACATTAATTTTGGTGGAAACTCCGTGAAATACTTCCGGGAGATTAATCAACTTTCCACCGAATGCTTCGGCAATAGCCTGATGACCGAGACATACTCCCAGAATGCTTTTGGTAGGGTAGTAGGTACGAATTACATCCAACAAAATCCCCGATTCATGAGGTAATCCGGGTCCGGGAGAAAGAATGATTTTATCAAATCGTTCAATTTCTTCAAGTGCTATCTGATCGTTGCGGTGAACTTCCACATCATCGTAACCCAGCTTTTTTATCGCATGAACTAAATTGTATGTGAAGGAGTCGTAATTGTCGAAGACAAGTATAGAAAGGCCCCCCGCCCCCCTGAAGGGGGTGTTGTTGCGAGATTTATCAGGATTTTCTGTATTATTTGTATTGTTCATATTTTTATGTTTTAAAAAGATTAATTGGTTTAAAAAATCTAATTGTCTTACTCTTAAGTCACCCTTTAGGGGGATTTAGGGGGCCGCCCACTTCCGACACCTGTATAGCTCTTTTTAATGCAGCCAGTTTGTTGTTCACTTCCTGCAATTCGGTTTCTTCATCTGATTTTACCGTAATGCCTGCTCCTGCCTGATAGTACAGCGTGTTTTCTTTGCTCACAAAGGAACGGATGGTTATTGCCTGGTTGAAACTTCCATCGAAACCGATGTATCCGATGCAACCACCGTAAGGTCCGCGGTCGTGCGGTTCCAGCCGGTCGATCAGCTGCATGGCTCTGATCTTGGGAGCGCCCGACAGTGTTCCCGCAGGAAATGTGTCAGCAAAAAGTTTGATAATCTTTGTGTCCTCATTCAGTTTTCCACTCACACCGGATACCAGATGTAAAACGTGAGAGTAATACTGCACTTCGCGAAAAACATCTACGCGAACATCCGAACAGTTGCGGCTGAGGTCATTGCGTGCAAGATCGACCAGCATGACATGCTCTGCATTTTCCTTTTTGTCATTCCGGAGTTGTTCGGCAAGCTGAAAGTCTTTCTCGTCGTTGCCGGTACGCCGGAAGGTTCCCGCGATGGGTTTGATGGATGCCCGTTGTGTCCTGGCATTTACCACCAGATGCGCTTCGGGCGATGAACCGAAAATCCGGAAATTGCCAAAATTGAAATAATAAAGATAAGGTGAGGGATTGACAGAGCGCAGGGTACGATAGAGCAAAAAATCATCGCCTTTATATTGCTGATAGAAACGTCGGGAAAGCACTATCTGAAACACATTTCCTTTGTGACACTCTTCCTTTCCGCGCTTTACCATTTGGCGGAAGTCTTCATCTGTCATTTCGCTTTTTTCATCGCCCACCGATTTAAAATAATAGGTAGCGATATTGTTGTTTAGCAGAATTTTTTCGATTTCATCAATCGTTGAACATTCACCTTCCAGCAGGTTTTCCAGAATTGTCAGTTCATTATTAAAGTGATTGATGGCAATGATGTATTTGAAAAGTGCATAATGCAGTCCGGGCATGCTTCCGGGTGTGGTCTCACGGGCCGACAGTTTTACATCTTCAAAATACTGTACCGATTCGTAGGAAGTGTAGCCCAATAATCCGTTGATGATTGATTGATTTTGCGGATCATCTATTTCGAATGATTTCAGAAAGGTATCGAACCTGTCGGCAACGGTCATTTTGTCGGTTACCTCGGTTTTGATATGTGAACCATCGGGATATTGTTCCGTAATCATAAAATTATTGACAGAGATACCGCCTATTGGCTTAAACCCGATGTACGAGAAGCTGTTTTCACCTCCGTGATAGTCGGAGCTTTCCAACAACACGGAGTTTGTGTAAAGATCCCGTATTTTCAGATATATACCAACCGGTGTCTGCAGGTCGGCAAGCATTTTTTTTGTGATGACGAATAGTTTAAGGCTGCCCCCCTGCCCCCTGAAGGGGGAGTTTGTGGGGATATCTAAATTTTCTGTATTATTAATATTATTCTTGTTCATATTTTAAAAATGTTTAATATAATTGCTAAAGATGTGAATTGTTGAAATATTCCCCCTTCAGGGGGTTAGGGGGCTTTTTGTATATACGTTTCCATATCCTTATCGCCGCGTCCCGAAACTGTCAGTACAACAATATCGTCGGGTTTGAAGTTTTCTTTTTCCTTTTTTAGTACAGCCAGCGCATGAGCCGATTCGATAGCCGGAATAATTCCTTCCAGGCTTGTTAGTTCAAAAGCAGCTTCGAGCGCTTCATCATCGTTGATGGCATGAACTTTTGCACGGTTTGTTTTAGCCAGGAACGCATGCACCGGTCCGATACCCGGATAATCCAGACCGGCCGAGATGGAGTAAGGCTCCATAATTTGTCCATCCTCATCCTGCATAAGCAACGTCTTTGCGCCATGAATAATGCCGGTTGTGCCGAGATGGATTGTTGCCGCTGTTTCGTTCGTATCAATGCCTTTACCGCCGGCTTCAGCCGAAATGATTTTCACCCGTTCATCGTTCAGATAGTGATAATAGGTTCCCATCGCGTTGCTGCCGCCGCCCACACAGGCAATCAGATAGTCGGGATAATCGCGACCTGTTTGTTCATGCAGTTGCCGTTTAATTTCTTCGCTGATAACAGATTGGAAAAATCCAACCATATCGGGGTAGGGATGAGGACCTACCGTGGAGCCAATGATATAAAACGAATCAGGGTTGGAACACCAGTGACGAATGGCTTCGTTGGTGGCATCCTTCAGTGTCATGTTGCCACTGGTGACCGGTTCAACCGTTGCACCCAGCATCCGCATTTTCTGAACGTTCAGGTACTGCCGTTCAACATCTGTTTTACCCATAAATACGATACATTCCAGGCCCATGAGAGCGCACGCGGTAGCTGTAGCCACTCCATGCTGTCCGGCACCTGTTTCAGCCAGAATTTTTGTTTTTCCCATACGTTTGGCAAGCAGGATTTGACCCAGCGCGTTGTTGATCTTATGGGCACCGGTGTGATTAAGGTCTTCCCGCTTCAGATAGATGTTTGTGCCGTAGGCTTCCGATAGTCTTTTAGCGTAATACAGTGGCGAAGGACGTCCTACGTAATGTTTGAGCAGGTAATGATATTCATTCAGGAAACTTTCGTCGGTTTTTGCTTCGAAGTAAGCC
>CALMZF010000322.1 GCA_937870645.1 uncultured Paludibacter sp.
TTTGGCATTGTAATAAGAAATATCTTCCACCATTTTACCAAGAAAGTCTATCTCTGAAGCCGGTAACAGTCCGTTTTCAACATCATTGCCAATCAGATTGCAAAGAATGCGACGGAAATACTCATGACGCGGATAGGAAAGGAAACTGCGCGAATCGGTAAGCATACCCACAAAACGGCTTAATAATCCCAGATTGGACAATGAGTTCAATTGAGCTTCCATTCCGGTTTTTTGGTCGAGAAACCACCATCCGGAGCCAAATTGTATTTTTCCGGCTACCGATCCATCCTGAAAATTACCTATCATAGTGGATATTAAATCATTATCCTTTGGATTAAGATTATAAATAATGGTTTTTGCCAATTGATTATTTTTGTCCAATTGATCCAGAAATCGACTCATTGATTTGGCAACCATAAAATCGCCAATCGAATCAAAACCGGTGTCAGCTCCGAGTTTTCCGAAAAGCCGTGAATTGTTATTGCGGATGGCTCCGTAGTGGAATTGCTGTGTCCAGCCTTTTTCCCAATCCATCAGAGCTCCTTCGTAGAGCATAGCCGACTTGAATTTAATTATCTCGCCAAGCTGTAAATTGGTACCACCATACACTTTATTGAAAATGGTTTCAATTTCATTTTGTGTATAGGGTTCGGCATAAAATTCCTCAATGCCGTGATCGGAAAGCTTGCAGCCAACGCTTGCAAAAAAATCATGACGTTTCCGAAGGGCTGTAATTAAGTCTGCAAAATTACTGATGTTTATACCTGACACATCCGAAAGTTTTTCTACATAGGTTCTGTATTCCGTTGGATTTTCCACGGCCATCGCTTTGTCGGGACGCCAGGTAGGCAATACTTTTATTTCAAAACCTTCGTTTTTAAGCGCGATATGATATTCCAGGCTGTCAACCGGATCATCGGTAGTACAAACTGTTTCGACATTGTACAGTTTCATCAGTCCGCGTGCCGAATATTCGGGCTTATGGAGTTTTTCGGTACAAATATCAAATATTTCACGGGCAGATTGCGGATTAAGCAGTTTTGTTACTCCGAAAGCGCTTTTCAGTTCCAGGTGTGTCCAGTGATACAGTGGATTGCGCATGGTGTAGGGAACCGTTTCTGCCCATTTTTCAAATTTTTCCCAGTCGGATGTGTCTTTTCCGGTACAATAGCGTTCATCCACGCCGTTGGTACGCATTGCCCGCCACTTGTAATGATCACCTTCGAGCCAAAGCTGACCCAGATTATCGAATTTCCGGTCATTGGCTATAAATTCAGGGTTCAGATGGCAATGATAATCGATGATAGGTTGCAGTTTTGCATGTTCATGATACAGTTTTTGGGCTGTTTCGGTCTGCAATAAAAAATTTTCGTTTATAAATTCTTTCATTTTTCAGGAGATAATTTATTTCTTTTTTGTCTTCAGTGTTACCGGATTGTTCAGTCGGTCAAGCACTTCATTCACACATTTCATGAAAGCAGCTTTATCGGCAACAGGTTCCCAGTCGAGTTCCCAGGTTGGCATAAAATAGTATTCCACCCTTCCGTTATCGGGATTGAGCACAACCACGTGGTTCAGTTCATCTTCGGTGACTTTTTGGAGTTGTTTGGTACGGTAAAATACGGCAAGTCCCTGCATATCGTTATTGAGACTTTGTTTTCCGAAAGTGGCTATATATGACCATTCGCTGTCGGGATTATCCGATTTGATCAGTGCAGCATTTTTATCTTTTACAACGCCGGTGGCAATATTTACCAGGGATTTATCCACCGAAAGTTCCATGTGCGATGCACGGCTGCCTGCATCGATGGAAATCAGCGATTTCAGGTTGCATTTCACTCCGTTGGCATCCCAGCCGTAATAGGTGGTCATGACTTGTGAGCGGATTTTTCCATCGGCAGGAATGTAACTAATCACGCTGTCGGTTTTTGCCACCCGCATAGCTTTTGTTCCGTTCCACACGGCTATAGAACCTATTCCCAGCGAGTTGCCCACTTTCATATTGTCCATTCCCCAGTCGGCCATGCTGTGATATTTTTCGTAATCTTCGGTTCCCACAAATGGTAGTACGATGCCCGGAGTTTTTTTCCCAAACACATCTATTCCGTTTCGCCAGTCGAGGTAGAAGCGAAACGCCACCTTATCACTCTCCCAGCCCGGACCTTCGTATTTGATGTAATAGGCATGATCGGTAAAATTATCGGGAACCCGCATGTAATTGGGTTTTACCCACGAGAAACCGCCTTCGTATATTTTCCCGACAAATTTTCCGCCAATCTTGTGTGCAATTTCAGCATAGGTTCGTTTGGGATATTTGTCGGCGCTTCCTTTTATTATAGAATAATTTAATGTGGAAAATGGTTTAATTTCCGCAACGGGAAAAATAGCGGTTTGATTTCCTTTCAGGTCTGTACTGATTTCGAGTGGAACAATTTTATTTTCTGTAGAAACAGCAATGTAGCTGCCTGCCGGTAAAGAAAATTTTGACAGAGGAACTTCAACCGTGTAGTCTTTCAGTGCTTTGGCCGATTTGTTGCTTACCGTGACCATTTGAGCACCAACCGTTTGCGCACCCAAAAGCATTGAAAATAAAACCAGGGAGGATAAACTGATTTTTCGGAATTCTTTTTTCATTTTTTCAGTGATGATTTGTTTTCGAAAAAAACCTGATTACTTTAATTTGAAAATAATCACAAATATAGACTTCTTTTTGAAGAATACATAGGTAATTAATGACAATAATGTATCAAATTTTGATAAAATCAGAATATCACCCTAAAAAAACCAATCTGACTTACCTCCCATTTACAGTAAGAGGTTTTGTTGTGAAATTGATTAAGAAAGCAGTTAAATGCTTTCAAAAATCGCCCACGCTTTGTCTATCGACTTAACGTCCATAAAAACCACAGAACGCTTGCCGTTTTGTTCACGGAGTTTGCACACACGCGGGTGGCTCGCCATGTATTGGAGCAACCGGCCAAACTCATCCGACTGGTAGTAGGTCGATTTCAGATTGGATACCAGATAGGCTATCATCTGCTCGTTTTTCAGTATAAGTTTTTCGATGCCATAATGCATGGCCAGCCATCGTAACCTGACAATCAGCATCAGGTC
>CALMZF010000323.1 GCA_937870645.1 uncultured Paludibacter sp.
TTTCGTTGGGGAATGACAACACGGAATAAACCGCTACAAGTAGGATTGTAACCGGGAGTAATAGTTTAATCAGTTGTTTTTTAGTGAGTTGCATTCCGTGTTTTTTTTGCTGAAAATTCAATATGATTGAGTTTCACTTTACAGCATGATTTTTTATTATCTCAGCATAGATATTCATATACTGGTTGGTAGTTTCTACAATATCATGACGTTTCAGCGCAATTATTTTTGCCTCCTGGCTTAATTTTACTGCTAACTCATCATCTGAAAATATCCGGTCAATCTGAAATGCCAGCATGGCTGCATCGCCCGAAGGAAAAAAGAGTGAGCTTTCCTCATTTTTTACCATCGACATTACACCGCCTACCGGTGATACAACTGTTGGGGTGCCAACCAACATGGCCTCCCCCAGTGAATTTGGACTATTTTCAGCATAGGATGTAAGTGTAAATACATGAGCTTTGTGGTATTCATCAGCCATTTCGGCAGCACTCAATCTTTTATAAAAAATGATATTTTCTCCAAGTTCTAAACTTTTTATTTCTTTTTTCAAATAATTGGCATAATCTTCGGTGAATAAAAAGTCCCATATTCCCGACGATTTTTGCCTGAACGTAGCGAGTGGTACGGCTATACGAAGGTCTGGATATTTGTTTTTCAATATGTCAGCAGCCTTTAATAATACATGAAAACCCTTGAGGGGTTCAGCTACCGAGGAGATAAATATCCGATGCCGCTGACAGGTCTTGATATCCCATGTTTGAGAATAAAAAGGGGTTCTCAGTAATTCTTCACCGTGATAATAGTGAGCTGCGGGATTAAAAGCTGCCAGTTGCGCTTTATCCCATGAAGTTCTGCCAATAAAATATTCGTTTATTTCAAATATTAATTTTTCAATAACGGAGTATTTCTCCCAACTCCGGATGGCTGCATTTACTCCGCCTCTTCCAATCCTGTTTTTGATTGATTTATAGTGATTTAAATTGAGATTTGCCACACTGCACTTCATATATTCCAAACAAGGCTGAATTATTCCCTGAATAGAGCACACAATTGGTATTTGAGGATCAACGAATTGTCGAAGCAGCCCGAAATTTCGTTCGATGCCATGAATATGTATAATATCCGGTTTGAAATCACGAATTGCAGATATGTATTTATCTGCAAGTTTTTTTTGCATACCCGTCATATTATCATTTTTTGCGACCGGTATTGAATAGTAGGTAACATTTTCAATTTCCATTTTTTGCTCCTCACCATCGGTTACCGGGGCAATGGATCCCAGTTTCACCTGTTCAACATCCCTGAGATTGTAAAACAAGGGAGTAGTCCAGGAGGCACCCTGAGTTGGTTTTCCCTTTAAATAAGGCAAAAACGGTTCAAATACGTCGTGTGTAATCCAGAGAATTCGCATATTTATATTTTTAACTGCTTACAATAAATGAAATTTTTTCTACACAAAACACCTTGAATACCAGTAAAACAGGCTGAATTTATTCAAAACGGCAATTCCTTTGTGACCAAAAAATCCCTTATAACGATAGTATAGCCAACATTCATAATAAACCGACAAATCGATGGGATTTAACAGGCTGAGGTGTGGTTTTCTGTATTTTTTGAATATTTCATAAGCCTCCTTATCTCTTTTATCATTGATTTTTTTGCTGCTGCTGCGCGAAATGGCATGTTCGTGTATGCGGTACTTCACCGTGCTTTTATCCAGATAAAAAATTTTTTTGTTAAAAGCATTTATTTTGAATATCAGACACATATCATCGTAAATTTTGAACTCATCATCGTAATAACCTATGGCTGCCATTGTCTCTTTTTTGAAGAAAAATGTGGGAGAATTGAGAAACTCGGGCCAACGGGCATAATTTTTCAATTGTTCCTGTGCGGTCTTCCCTTTGAGGAAATGCCTCAATCCGGTGTCCTGCGTGGTTTTATGCAGCAACGGACGGCTTTGATTGTCAATTTCCTCTAAATCTGAAATTATAAAATCAGCTTCGGGATTTTCACCTGCAAAATTCAGTAAATCTTCAATACAATTATCCTTTAAAATATCGTCGCCGGCAATAATTTTTATCCATTCACCTGCAGATGCTTTAATTCCACGGTTGCAATTCAATGAAATACCTGAGTTTACGGGAACAGTAATCAATTCCGTTCTGATAAAACGCTCTTTATTCTTTTCAATCCAGTCTTTGCAAATTTCTACGGTATTATCAGGTGAGCAATCGTCGGTTACAATCAGCTCGACATTCTTCCAGGTCTGCGCTTTGGCGCTTTCGAGCGTTTCGAGCACATAGGCCGAACTGTTGTAAGTGATTATTACAATGGAAACAAGTGGTTGCAACGTGTTTTTCATACTTATCAGGAGTCTGTTGTTTTGTTTCTGTGAGTAAATTCTTTAATGATTTCCTTTATACCAATTCTTTTTTCCAATTCGTTCAAAGAATAACCGCCTGATATTAACAATAGAACTGTTCCGATAATGTACGGGTAAGGCTGTTGAAAAGAAATAACGGCTAAAAAGCAACTTAATGCCAGCGAAAATTGAATAATAAATACTTTAAGGAAATCACTGTTAAACGAAAATTCAAATTTCAGCTTTGCTATCACAAATACCTGAATAAGATAAACCAAATATCCGAGTAAAAAAGAGATGCCAAGTCCTGTCAGTCCAAAGAAATAATAGCCCGAAACATTTAATATCAGCATATACAAATTTCCGGATAATTCATTCCAAAAGAACAACTTACTGGTACCCTTTGCCAGAAAAATAAAAGCGATTGCCCAGCTTGCCGCTTTGAAAAACATACCCAGTGCCGCCCAATAAACCATGGTATTAACAGCAATGAATTTCGAACTGTAAAGCAGGATAATAGCCCAGTTGATAA
>CALMZF010000324.1 GCA_937870645.1 uncultured Paludibacter sp.
TTTATTATTTTATGAAATCAGCAAGTGACCGAATGCAAAATAAATAATTGCTGCAATAAGCGCACTTACCGGAATTGTAAGTATCCAGGCAACCAACAACTGCTGTGTCACTCCCCAGCGAACTGCGGATAAGCGTTTTACTGAACCTACGCCAATAATTGCTCCTGTAATTGTATGTGTGGTACTTACCGGAATTTTCAGGAACTCAGTCAGATAAAGGGTTAATGCACCTGCTGTTTCGGCTACAACGCCTTCGAGTGGAGTAACTTTGGTAATGCGGGTACCCATTGTTTTTACAATTTTCCAGCCACCGGACATGGTGCCAAGAGAGATTGCAGTAAAACACGCAAAAGCAACCCAGTTGGGTAATTGTGCTACGGATTCAATGCCGTGGCCTATTTCCGGATGATGAATGTGGGTTGCAATCAAAGCTGCCGCGATAATACCCATTACTTTCTGGGAATCATTCAAACCGTGTCCGATACTGAATAAACCGGAAGACACTAATTGTAAGTGTTTGAACCATTCATTTGCTTTGTGAGGATTTGCCCTTCGAAACGTCCAGTAGACAAAAAGTGTAAGTAGGGCTGCCACTGTCATACCGATTAGAGGAGCTAAAAAGATGAAAGAGGCTATTTTCAGAATTACAGCACCTTTTACAACGGCAAAGTTACCCATATTGGCCGCAATTGCTGCACCGGCAAAACCACCGATCAGTGTATGCGAGGAGGAAGATGGTATTCCCAGCCACCACGTAGCCAGATTCCAGATAATGGCAGCCACAATCCCGGAGAAAATAATGGGGAGTGTAACGTATTCTGCGATTACTGTCTTGGAAACCGTATCAGCAATTCCAAATCCGCCGATAATGTATTTTGCAATAAAAAATGCCAGAAAGTTGAAAAATGCGGCCCACAGTACGGCCTGAAAAGGTGTCAGCACTTTGGTGGATACGATGGTGGCAATGGAATTGGCGGCATCGTGAAACCCGTTGATAAAATCAAATATCAGTGCCAGTACAATGATTACTATTAATAATGTCATTCTTGTATTTTTGTTATTAAAAAAAATAATGCATAAATGTCGGATTAAAAATTATCCTGATACTTATGCATATTTAACAATAATGGTTTTTATAATTTTACCTACGTGTTCGGCAGCATCGGTAGCTTTTTCAAGCTCATACATAATTTCTTTCTGTTTGATAAGTTCAACGCCGTCTTTTGCATTTTCAAAAAGATCAATCAGAAAATGTTCATAAACATCGTCAGCTTTATTTTCAATTAGATGAAGTTCATAGCAATACTCCTTGATGTTTTTTGCATTTTTCTTCAGTACATCCAGCTCATCCACGGCTTTTTCCAACATAAGGCTTCCTTCCTTTATCAACTGTACAAGTTCGTTAGCTGAAGGTGGAAGAACTTTTGGATTATAAAGAAAAATTCTTTTAGCTGCGCTGTTGATATAGTCAGTTACATCATCCAGATGAGTAGCCAGATTATTGATATCTTCCCTGTCGAACGGTGTTATAAAGGTTTTATTCAATTCGTCAAATATCTTATTTGACAAAGCATCTCCTTTTCGTTCTTCTTCTTTAATCTTCCGATAGTACTCGGCGGCATTTTCATGATTTCCTTTTTCAATGAATTCGATCATGATGTCTGTAGCGTCTTTTATTACATCTACCATTGCTTTCAATAGTGGAAAGAACTTGGGTTCTCTGGGTGTAAATTTACTAAAAAATGAATTCAACATTGTTCTTTTAAATTTAGTTGTTATTTTTTTATTTGTTTAATTTTCAATTATTTATCCTTGAAACATTTCGAAAAGAATTCATATAGTTCTTTTTTTAATATTTTTACAAAATTACAAAAAACGTTTCAAATGAAATGTAAATAAAACACATATTTAACGGAAATGTAACATTATTCTAATCATTTGATAATCTGATCTTTAAACTTTCAGCTATTATGTATTTTAAAAAAAACAAGAAATGCTGATCCACAATGACTATCTCTTCCCGGTATGAAAACTGTAAAAGTACTTATCTTAAATAATTATTTCATAAAATGAAGATAAAACTTTTTTAGGTATAGAATTTGTTTTACATTTGCAGAACTAATTAGTACTAACAAAAATTTTTATTAAAATGGCTTACGTAATTACAGAAGATTGTATTGCATGTGGCACTTGCATTAGCGAATGTCCGGTTGAAGCAATTTCAGAAGGTGATATCTATGTTATCGACCCTGATGTATGTACAGATTGCGGCACTTGTGCTGATGTTTGTCCTTCAGAAGCAATTCATCCAGCGTAACACAATACGCTAAAAATGCAAATCCTATTCGTCTCCGTGACGGATAGGATTTTTTTTGTTTCAATAAGCTATAATTTCACTGGCAGCTATTTTGGCGGCCTGACCATTGCCATATAAATTCAGAGAAAAGTCTGATTTCTTATTCACACTCCAATTGAATGCTTCGGATATTTTACGGCTATCACTTCCGGTGAGTACATTATAACTGTTATCCACCAGTTCCACCCATTCGGTCTCATTGCGCAGCGTAATACATTGCTTACCGAAGAAGAAAGCTTCTTTTTGCACCCCGCCACTATCGGTAATGACCATTTTGCAGTTTTTGAGCAGCAAAATCATATCAAAATATCCGACAGGTTCAATGATTGTAAATTCAGGAACGATTTTTTGAGCGTTGAGGATATTCCGTGTTCGTGGATGTAACGGCACTATGACTGTAATTTGTTTATTTATAGCATTTAGTCCGTCAATTATTCCCTTCAGATTTTGGGGTGAGTCGGTATTTTCCTGTCGATGAAATGTTGCCAGCACAAATTCCGGTGAATTTAGTTTAGACAAAATGACAGATTTTTGTTCTGCCTTCTGCACATAATAAAGTGCAGCATCCTGCATCACATCGCCATTTTTTACTATTTTGCAACTATAATTTTCAAAACCCTCTCTTTTCAGGTTATTGACAGCGGTGTCGGTTGGGCAAAGCAGCAAGTTGGAAATCCGGTCGGTGAGAATGCGGTTGATTTCCTCGGGCATAGCCATATTGAAAGAGCGCAAGCCCGCTTCCACATGCACCAGAGGTATATGAAGTTTAGCTGCTGCCAGTGCTCCTGCTATTGTTGAGTTTGTATCTCCGTATACTAAGACTCCTTCGGGTTTTTCTTTCAACAGGATTTCTTCTATTTCTTCGAGCATACGTCCGGTCATGGCTCCGTGACCTACACCGTGAATGTCCAGGTTGTACGCAGGTTTTGGAATTTCCATTTCTTCAAAAAAAACTTCCGACATATTGGCATCGAAATGCTGACCGGTGTGAATAATTTTCTCGTCAACACCCATCAATCCAAACAGCCGGCTCAAGGTGGCTGCTTTAACAAACTGAGGTCGGGCACCGACAATGGTAATTATTCGTTTCATAGATTTTTTATGATTTCAATGATTCGCTCGGCAGTGTGACCATCCCAAAATTTGGGATTCTGACCTGTTTTACCATTACCACGTAGAATTTCGGAAACTTCCGGTACAATTTCTTCTGTTTTAATTAATTTATTGGAGCCTTCCCAGATTGTTACCGGTCTTTCGGTATTGGGCCGCACGGTGAGGCAGGGAATATTCAGGTGAGTGGTTTCTTCCTGTATGCCACCCGAATCGGTCAGGGCAAACCGGGCGTTGCTCACCAGATGAATAAATTCAAGGTAACCGAGTGGTTCTATTAAGAAGACATTGCTCGTATTCAACTTATCCATCAAGCCAAACTTTCTGATATTACCCAATGTACGGGGATGAATGGGAAAAATGAGTGGAATACTTTTTGAAATGCGGCACCAGATATCAACAAGTAATTCCAGCGATTCTTTTTCATCCACGTTGGACGGACGATGAAATGTCATAACTCCATATCCGTTTTCTGAAAAATCGTTGATATCAATTTTATCGGTTTTATTCAGAAGAGGAAAACTCTGAGGAGAATTCTGAGCTTTTCTCAGGTTGGCTTCCAGGGTATCAATCATCAGATTGCCCACCATAAATATTTTTTTAGGATCAACTCCCTCGCGCATGAGGTTTTCATCAGCATCGGCACTGGTAGTGAAAAAATAATCACTGACAGCATCGGTTACAAGGCGGTTTATTTCTTCAGGCATGGTGCGGTCATTGCTTCGCAGGCCCGCTTCATAGTGAATTGTTTTAATATTCAGTTTTGCGGCTACCAGCGTACAGGCCAGTGTACTGTTCACATCGCCCACCACCATTACGAAATCGGGTTTTTCGTCAAGACAAACTTGCTCGAATCCGATCATTATTTTTGCCGTTTGTACAGCATGAGAGGCCGACCCCACTTCCAGATTGATATCCGGTGCCGGAATGCCAAGTTCTTCGAAAAAACGGCCCGACATCTGTGTGTCATAATGCTGGCCTGTATGTACTAAAACCGGTTGAATTTCTTTATCATCCTTCAATTGATGCATCACAGGAGCTATCTTCATAAAATTGGGACGGGCTCCCACAACCAGTATTAATTTCTTCATTTCTGTTGGTTTGACTTAGTTGGTAATATTATCTAAAAGTTGAGCCATTATCCCACATTGCGCTTTTCTGGAATATTGCTCATAATTTTCAGCTGTTGATTGCAGCCGATTGTTTTTATATTTTTCAAATAGTTCGAGAATAACCTTTTTCATGGCATCGACATCTTCAAAATCAACAATACTTCCCGATTTGGTTTCTTTAAGTAAATTAGCTATATCACTTTCAGGAGGCCCAATGCATAAAACCGGACGACGGGAAGCAATATATTCATATAACTTTCCGGTTAATATTCCATTGGCATTAGGGGTGTTATTGATGAGCAGAAGTAAAATCTGAGATGTTTGCTGAAATTCAACAGCTTCCTGATGCGATAAATATCCAACCTTTTCGACAAAGCCAGTCAATTGATATTTTTCTAAATCGGCGAACACAACCGGTTCTACATTTCCAACCAGTTTTATCCTTAAACTCCTTCTGAATTCTTCATTCTCTTCGAGCAACAGGCTTAATGCAACCCACAATATTTCAGGATTACGGTCACTGTTTATACTTCCGATGTGTGAAATAGAGAATTCGGCATCTACGGATTTATTCGTTGGGATTACATCTTCTTCATCGTAACCGTTATGAACTAAATCTACCGTTCGTCCTGCAATTTCTGCCAACTCACGGCACCAGGTAGGTGTAACACTCACCACTTTATCGGCATTTGAAAGTACCTTTTTTTCCTGATGATGATGTATTTTGTCGGCCACCCAACTCAGGTTCAGTTCTCGGTAAAAATCAATATTTGTCCAGGGATCACGAAAATCGGCTAACCAGGGGATATGAACTTGTTTGTGCAATTTAAGTCCAATCATATGCATGGAATGCGGCGGACCGGTGGTTATTATAGCATCGACCGGATTTTCCTTCAGGTATTTTTTAAGATATCGAACGGAAGGATTAATCCAGAAGCAACGGGGATCGGGAATTAAAAAATTACCGCGTACTGCCATCGAAAACTTATGTATCAGACCTTGTTTTTTGCCCCCTTCCGAAAATGATACGTTAACTTTCTGACCTCTTTTACCTATGAGCGTTTTATAAATTTCGTACGGTTCCCATATCGGTCTTTTTATCACTACCAAACCGGGTGAAATATCTTTTTGCAAACTTTGGTCTTCGATAGCAAAATCGGGATTTTCCGGCGTGTAAATAATCGGCTCCCAATCATACTTTGGAAGGTATTTGGAGAATTTCAACCAGCGCTGCACACCGGCACCACCCAATGGTGGCCAGTAATAAGTGATTATCAGGACTTTCTTCATGTTGGAAATTTCCAATTTACCTTTAACTCAATGATTATTATTCTTCATCCTGTTTGCTCAAAAAACTGATAGCACGTTGAAGCCGAACAACTGTTTCTTCCTTTCCGATAATTTCGGTAATATCAAACAGGTGGGGACCGCTGGCAGCACCAACTATAGCCACTCTGAATGCATTCAGAATAGCTCCCATTCCATAACCATTGTCCTCAATCCACTTGCAAATTACAATTTCCTGATTTGCTGCCGAAAAATCATCCATGGTTTGAATTACTTCAATCAATTCGGTCATGCGTTCTGGTGAATCCTGTTTCCAGCGTTTTTTTACCGACTTCTCATCGTACTCGGCAGGTCCCCTGAAGAAATAAAAACTCTGATCCCACAGGTCGGTAACAAAATTGGCACGTTCTTTTATAAGACCTACAACCCTGCTCACTTTTTCGGAGTCTTCTATTATGTCTTTTTCAACCAGAAAATGCTGAAAAACATCGGCCAGTTCTTCATTGGATTTCATTTGCAGGTATTTATGGTTGAACCATTTACCTTTTTCATAATCGAATTTTGCTCCGCTTTTACTTACCCTGTCGAGGGAGAATTTTTCGATCAGTTCCTGCATGGTAAATAATTCCTGTTCTGTTCCGGGATTCCACCCGAGTAATGCCAAAAAATTAACAACCGCTTCGGGGAAATAACCAGATTCCCGATATCCCGATGATACTGTTTCGGTATTTGGATCTTCCCACTGGAGGGGAAATACCGGAAATCCAAGCCGGTCGCCATCGCGTTTACTCAGCTTGCCATTTCCATCGGGTTTGAGCAGCAATGGTAAGTGTGCAAACTGCGGCATCACTGCTTCCCAACCCAGATATCTGTAAAGGAGTACATGCAAGGGTGCTGAAGGAAGCCATTCTTCACCGCGTATAACGTGCGATATTTCCATCAGATAATCATCCACCACATTTGCCAGGTGATACGTAGGCAATTCATCTATTGATTTGTAGAGTACTTTATCGTCCAATACCGAGGAATTGATTATCACTTCACCGCGAATGAGGTCATTGACATGAATTTCTATGTTCGGTTCAATTTTTATTCTCACTACATACTGATCGCCTTCCGACAAACGTCTTTCAACTTCTTCTTTTGTCAAGGTCAATGAATTTTGCATCATATCACGTGTCGAAGCATCGTATTGGAAATTGGCAATTTTTCCACGCTGAACATCAAGTTCCTGAGGAGTATCAAAAGCCATGTAAGCTTTGCCGTCGGCAAGCAATTGTTCGACATATTTTTTGTAAATTTCTTTCCGTTCGCTCTGCCGGTATGGGGCATGTGCTCCTTCCTTATCGGCACCAATGCCTTCGTCAATTTCAACACCGAGCCAGCGGAGTGCTTCCACCACATATTCTTCAGCTCCGGGCACAAAACGGGCAGAATCGGTGTCCTCTATCCGTAGTAGCATATCGCCACCGTGCTGACGGGCAAATAAATAATTATACAAGGCTGTTCGTACACCTCCAATGTGTAAAGGACCGGTAGGACTTGGTGCAAAACGCACCCTTACATTTCTTTCCATTTTAATTATTAATGATGAAGATACAAAATTACAGAAAAGTTTATGAAATTCAAAAGATTAAAAATTTCAAATCTTCCTAGCGGTTCAAAGGTTTATAAATAAAAGTGAAATTCAACAAAAAACCTCCCGGAATTCCGGGAGGTTTTTGCTTTATTATAATCCTTAAAAGATTATTCCTGATTTAATGTTACTCGTTTAAAACCGGTGCAGGTTAAATGTTTTTTTGCAAGCAGTTCTTTTACTGTTGTTTTTCCGGCTTCTTCTCCGCCACCCTCGTACTTTTGTTCTACAAGAGTATATTCTTTGAAGAATTTTGCCAGACGTCCTGCGGCAATACTGTTTACTTTCTGTTCAGGCAGAGAAGCAGACTTTTCTGCAGTAACAGTTTCCTTTATTTCGCGGGCTTTTGCAGCATCTTCTGCGGTGATCCAGCCTTTTGCCATATTCGATTCAATGTGGTCTTCGCTATCAACATGAGCGGGGTTGATGCCGGCTTTTTTCAAGGCAACTTCCACTTCCTTTGCAACAAGTTCAGTTTTGGTTTTTTCGATAGCCACTGCCAGCTCGTTATCTTTTACCTTTTGAGGCACAGCCGATTCATCAATAGCCACAGGCGACATTGCTGCAATATGCATTGCTACTCCGTGTATGGTTTCATATTCGGCGTCATTTTCAGCAAAGGCAACGATAGTAGCCAATTTGTTGCCCGGATGAATGTAAGCAGTTACCGTGCCGCCTTTTACAAATTCATAGTAGTCCAACTCCAGTTTTTCGCCGGTAATTCCGGAACGTTCGGTTACAAGATCTCCGATTGTACGTCCGTCATCAGTAATAGTTATAGCTTTAAGTGCTTCTAAACTTTCAGGTTTTTCAGCTAATGCCTTATCGAGTATTGATTGTGTTAATGCGATAAAATCAGCATTTTTTGCTACAAAGTCAGTTTCACATTTTAATGCCAAAACAGCTCCAAATCCATCTTTTGTGTCTGCAAGCACACAACCTTCAGAAGCTTCACGGTCGCTGCGTTTTGCTGCTACAGCCTGTCCTTTTTTACGTATAATTTCTACTGCTTTTTCAAAATCGTTTTCGGCTTCGATGAGTGCATTTTTGCAATCCATCATGCCGGCACCGGTCATGGTGCGCAATTTTGTAATTTCTGCCATTGTTACTGCCATAATATCTTTAATTTAATTACTACCCCCAACCCCTAAAGGGGAGTTATTTGAGAGTCTGTGTTATTTTAATTTATTAATTTAATCTGAAATCGAAAAAAAACAGGTTACAAGCTACAAAAAATCATAACCCGCAACCTTTTTTTTGGTCCCGACATTCCCCTTTAGGGGTTAGGGGTCTTTATTCTTCTTCTTTTACGAATTTTTTTACAACGTTTGCTTTCAGGGCTTCGTCGTCATCTTTCTGAGTTCTGGGTCTTTTCGAAACACGTGATTTCTTTTCCTTCATCTCAGGAGCTTCTGATGCTTCAGCGTCGATTTTTTCAACCTTACGTTCTTCCAGACCTTCCTGAATGGCAGCACACATGGCGTTGAGGATAACTTCAACTGATTTTGTGGCATCATCATTGGCCGGAATTACGAAATCGATATCATTTGGATTGGAGTTGGTATCAACTATACCAAACACCGGAATACCCAGACGTTGTGCTTCCTTCACTGCGATATTTTCTTTCATCACATCAACTACAAAAAGTGCGGAAGGCAGACGGGTAAGGTCGGCGATAGAACCAAGGTTCTTTTCCAGTTTTTCGCGCTGACGGGTAATCTGAAGTTTTTCGCGTTTGGAGATATTATCAAATGTTCCATCGGTTGACATTTTGTCGATGGTAGTCATCTTTTTCACAGCCTTACGGATAGTCGGGAAATTGGTCAACATACCACCTGCCCAGCGTTCTGTAATATATGGCATACCTACTGATGTAGCTTTATCGGCTACTACGTCTTTTGCCTGTTTTTTGGTTGCTACGAATAATATTTTACGGCCCGATTTAGCTATTTGTTTCATTGCAGCGGCTGCTTCGTCAATTTTCACCACCGTTTTGTGCAAATCAATGATATGAATATCATTGCGTTCCATAAAGATATATGGAGCCATTGCAGGATTCCATTTACGTTTCAGGTGACCAAAGTGGCAACCGGCTTCTAATAATTCTTCGAAATTTGTTCTTGACATTTTTATTTTTTTATTTGTTTACATTCTGTTGAAAATCAATCGTTGAGTAGCCTTTCAGCTCACAGCCGTCAGCTTGCTGCTTGCAG
Source organism: uncultured Paludibacter sp. (assembly GCA_937870645.1). Classification (GTDB taxonomy): domain Bacteria; phylum Bacteroidota; class Bacteroidia; order Bacteroidales; family Paludibacteraceae; genus UPXZ01. The sequence goes on from CALMZF010000324.1 coordinate 9,715, forward strand.
CCGTCAGCCATTCAGAGTCTCCCCGATTTAGATACTAAACTTAAAACCATTGACGATTTATTCATTTACCATTTTACTATTGGCGTTTACGCCGCAGAATAAAATTGTAAATTGTAAATCGAAAAATGGTAAATATTTTTTTAACGTTTTGAGAATTGGAATCTCTTGCGTGCTTTTGGACGTCCCGGTTTTTTGCGTTCCACTTCGCGTGGGTCGCGGGTCATAAATCCTTCGGATTTTAATGCCGGTTTGCTTTCAGGATTAATTTTCACCAAAGCGCGGGCTATTGCCAGACGCAATGCTTCTGCCTGTCCTTTGTATCCGCCACCATCAAGATTCACTTTTATATCGTATTTTTCTACAACACCAATTTTATTCAGCGGTTGTTTTACAACATATTGCAGTATAGGTGATGGGAAATAAACGGCAAGATCTCTTTTATTGATGGTTATCTGTCCTTTTCCTTCACTTACGAAAACGCGAGCAATAGCTGCTTTTCTTCTTCCTAATGCATTTACTACTTCCATATCGGTTATTTAAGTGCGTTTAAATCAATTTGTTTCGGTTTCTGAGCTTGCATATTATGTTCGGCACCGGCAAACACATAAAGGTTGTTGATGATTTTGTCACCAAGACGATTTTTGGGCAACATGCCTCTTACCACTTTACGAATCAAACGATCCGGATCTTTTGCCATTAAATCGGAAGGAGTATATTCTCTTTGTCCACCCGGAAAACCGGTGTGACGAAGGTATATGCGATCAGTCCATTTGTTACCGGTTAATTTCACTTTTTCGGCATTGATAACGATTACATTGTCTCCACAATCCACATGAGGAGTAAAACTTGGTTTGTATTTTCCGCGCAAAAGTTTTGCAACTTTTGAGCCCATACGTCCCAATACCAGATCAGTAGCATCTACTACCACCCATTCTTTCTGCACGGTTGCTTTATTGGCAGAAATGGTTTTATAACTTAACGTATCCACTTTTATAATTGTTTTTATAATTAATATTCAGTCTGTTTCCTGACGACATATCGGCTACATGAGAGAGGCTAATCGGCACATTATAGGATATTTAACTCGTCGGATGCGGACTATTTCACCGGGATAATAAACGGACTGCAAAAATACAGTTTTTGTTTTGATTGGCAAAATAATTTGAAAAGATTTTTTTATAGCCTTTACAGCTATCCCTGAGGGCTTTCAATGATGAGAGAAATGATTATTCTAAAATCCGGTCAGATCAGATCGTGAGAACCCTGACGCACAATTTCCGGTTCGTCGCCCGTGCAATCGATAACTGTAGAATGAAGCAGACCGCCCATACCGCCATCTACAACCAGGTCAACCTGATTACCGTATTTTTCATCAATCAGTTCGGGATCGGTGATATACTCGGTGGTTTCGTCGTCGATAAATATGGAGCTGGTCATCATTGGATTGCCAAGTTCGCGGACTATTTGGAGCGTAATGCGGTTGTCGGGCATCCGAATGCCAACCGTTTTCTTATTTTTGAAAAGTTTGGGAAGCCGGTTACTGCCATTGAGGATAAAGGTGTATGGTCCGGGCAGATTTTTTTTCATCAGTTTAAAGGAATCATCATCCAGTTTGGCATATTCGCTTATCTGGCTCATTTCGTGACAGATAAATGAAAGATTTGCTTTGCGAAGATCTTTATTTTTCAATCGGGAAATAAATTCCACGGCTGCCGAGTTGAAAATATCACAACCGAAAGCGTAAACCGTGTCGGTAGGTATAATAATAATACCTCCGTTGCGCAGAACTTCGGCAACGTGACGAATCTGATTGGGGTTAGGATTATCGTTATAGATCTTTATCAACATGGTTTTCGTTTTTTCAAACCGGACTGCAAAAATACAAAATAATCCTGCAAACAAAAGTTTGCAGGATTATTTATTTGATTTTTTCTTTCAATTGAAATTAAAAGGCATCAATAATTGCCTTGAAATCAGCTGCTTTGAGCGATGCTCCACCTATCAGCCCGCCATCAATATCGGGTTGTGCAAATAATTCTGGCGCATTTTTGGCATTACAACTTCCTCCGTACAGAATGGATGTGTTTTCAGCCATTTCTGCACCATATCTGGCAGCAATGAGGCTACGGATGAATGCCAGCATTTCCTGAGCTTGTTCGGTGGATGCAGTTACACCCGTTCCGATAGCCCAGATAGGTTCGTAGGCTATGGCGAGTTTACTGAAATCTTCAGCGCTCAGGTTGAAAATGGTCTCTTCGAGCTGAGTTTTTACAAATTCGTTTTGAGTATTGGCGTTACGTACTTCAAGCGCTTCGCCGCAGCAATAGATGGGGGTAAGTCCGTTGGCAAAAGCCAGCGCTACTTTTTCATTCAATATTGCGCTTGTTTCTCCGTAATATTCGCGGCGTTCGGAGTGTCCCAGAATTACATGGGTAGCACCGGTTGATTTCACCATGGAAGCACTTACTTCACCGGTGTAGGCTCCGGACTCTTTATTCGCACAGTTTTGGGCTGCAACCTGAATAGCGGAACCTTCAACCATTCCGGCTACCGTAGCCAGGTGGATAAAAGGTACACCGATTACCACTTCACAATTTGGTGTTTGACCAGCCAAGAGTTCTTTTAATTCCGTAGCTAAAGCTACACCTTCTTGCAGGGTTTTGTTCATTTTCCAGTTACCTGCTACAATGTTTTTTCTCATAATGATGAATGTACCTCTAACCCCTAAAGGGGAAAGATGGATTTTTTATTTTTAAGTTATTATTAATATTATTTCCGACATATAAATCAATGTACAAAACATGTTCAATTAAGCTAAATTAGCATCAAATTCCCCTTTAGGGGTTAGGGGCAGGGGCTAAAAGTCTCTCCAGTTCCATTTGCCGATTATCGTTCCGTTTTTAATCGTCATCATTGCAGGGTTACCACGAACAATCGTTTTGAGTGTAATCGGATCCGTTTTGCAGAATGGATAAGTCGCTCCGGTTTTTGAACGAAAAGCGTCGATTTCTTCGTCGGACGAGGCTGTAAGTGCATAGAATGGTGCACCGCTGGCTTTTATCTTCTGATAAAGTGTTTCAGCAGCTTCGGCACCTTTCAGTGACGTTTTGCTCAGGTCATACATACAAAGCAGATTGACTGTACCTTTGTATGTGAGCACATATTCGGTGATATCATTCAGTTTCTGATCCACTATGCTGAAATTGTGTATAGGCGGTGTAAATCCTTTTGGAA
>CALMZF010000325.1 GCA_937870645.1 uncultured Paludibacter sp.
TTGTGTATTTGTAAAAAACAACAGACGCGATACACTTATCAATACCGGTCTCCGACTGCGTGGAAATACCAGCCGCCGCAGGCCCGAAGGAACTCAGGGGCAGAAACACAACAGCACGAATCCCGACTGGCATCACGTACATTTTACGCTCAATTTTGAAAAATACGACAAAAAACAGGATCTGCACGGACTGGAAAAAATCACCCTGAAATGGTTCAAGGACGATGGGGTGTATGCCCGCGAGGTCTATTGTTATGACTTGTTCGAGCGATTTGGAGTATGGACAAGTCCCAAATCCAGCTACTGTAAGCTCTACCTGCGGATAACCGAAGATAACCGGCAAGTGTATTATGGCGTGTATCAGGTAGTGGAACAGGTTGACAAACAATTCATAAAAAGCCGTTCCGGAAAGTTTGCGGGAAATGATGGAAATTTGTGGAAAGCCACCTGGGGGGCCGATTTTAAAATTGCTGATAAAAACAAAATGGGTGTTGAAAATATTACACTCAATCCAGCCACCATGGTACAGCCGGTATACGACCTGAAAACTAACGAGACCAGTCTCGAAACTGCTAAAACACAACTGGAAGCTTTTATCAATTATTTCAACCGAAAAACAGGGGATGATTTCAAAACCTGGATTGCGCAACGGATGGATGTTCCGCTTTTCCTGAAAACCTATGCGGTGAGTACATTGTGCGGTATGTGGGACGATTACTGGAACAATTCAAACAATTTTTATTTTTATTTTGATACGGACGACCGGTTTTATTTTATTCCCTATGATTATGACAACACCCTGGGCACCTCCCTGCTGATGGCCAATTCAGGAACTCAGGATTTGCTCAACTGGGGTCAGAGCACCAATCCACTGGTAGCTAAAATCATTGGTATTCCGGAATACAGAGCACTCTATGTTAGTTTCCTGCATGAACTTTGTAATCCCGAAAATGATTTGTTTTATTATACTCACAGCATAAACAGGATAAAAAAATGGCATACCCTCATTACCCCTTTTCTGCAAAACGATACCGGTGAGGATATGAAAATCAAAGATGAACCGGCCACGTGGGCCGATCACGACGAATACAGGCTGCTCTCAACCACCAACAATTATTTTATCATTCGGTCTCAGCATTTACCCAATTAACCGATTCGGAAAAATGAAAAAAATATCAAAATCAACTTATATCATATTTGTTGCAATTGCCGCATTGACGGTAGTTTCATCCCTGTTTTTTTACCGCATCGATCTCACTACAGACAAGCGCTACAGCATCAGTCCGCAGACCAAAACACTCATGCACTCGGTGCAGGAACCCGTAACGGTAGTGGTTTATCTTACCGGAGATCTCAATCCCGGTTTTCTCAGACTGAAACGGGCTGCAGTAGAATTGCTCGACGAACTGAATATTTATTCTAAAAAGCAATTCACCATAAGCTACATCAACCCGTCGGAGGCAGCTACGAGCGGGGAACGTGATGAGAACTATCTGGGGCTGGAGCAGCGTGGCATGACTGCAACTTCGGTGTATGAAAAAGACAAGGAGGGAAAAAATATTCAAAAAATTATTTATCCCTGGCTGGAAATCAGCTACCGGGGAAAAACCATTCCGGTCAATCTGTTGAAAAATATTCCGGGATATTCGGGTGAAGAAAACCTGAATATTTCCATCGAAAATCTGGAATTTGAACTGACCGATGCTCTGCGGCGGCTGATAAATACGAAAGTGGAGAAAATTGCATTTCTCGAAGGTCATGGAGAGTTAAGCGAAGAAGAAACGCTGGATATAAGTCAGAGTTTGAGCCGCTATTATCAGATTGACCGTGGCACTATAGGCACAGATCCTGCGGTGTTGAACGATTATAAAGCAGTGATTATTGCCAAACCCACATTGCCTTTCAGCGAAAAGGATAAATTTGTGATAGACCAGTATATCATGCGTGGCGGCAGGGTACTATGGCTGGTTGACGGAGTGCGTGTTTCGCCCGAAAGTCTTTCGACCGGTGGGTTTACTCCGGCGGTGGAGCTGGATCTGAACCTGAGCGATATGCTCTTCAGGTATGGTGTCCGTATCAGCCCGGTGCTGGTGGAAGATGTTCAGAGTGTATTAATTCCGGTTAATGTGGCTGCCAAAGGGGAGAAACCTCAATTTCAACCCACGCCCTGGGTGTATGCACCGCTGTTGCTGACATCGGGCGATCATCCTGTCACCCGAAACCTGGCACCTGTAAAGGCAAATTTTGCCTCGGCAATCGAGATGGTAGGGGACGATAAAAAACCGAAGCGAACTTTTCTGCTCGCCAGTTCGGACAATACACATATTCTTCAGACACCCGCCGAAATTTCACTGGCAGCCATGCCCGACCTCACCGATAAAAACTATTTTAACCGTTCGTACGTACCTGTAGGAGTGGTTTTGGAAGGCGAATTTCAGTCTGATTTTACCAACCGGATGCCTCCGAAAGAGATTGTGAATCCACCCGCAATTCAAACCAAAAGTGTCCCCGGACGCCAGATAGTGATAGCCGATGGCGATATAATCCGCAACGAAACAGTAGGAACGGGAGGCAATAAAAAGGTAATTCCGTTGGGTTTTGATCGGTATATGAACCAACAATTCGGCAATAAAGATCTGATAACCAATGCTGTGCTGTATCTGACCGATAAAAATGGCTGGATGGAGCTTCGTTCACGAACAGTGGCACTTCGGCTGCTCAACAAAAAAATATCCGCCATCGAAAAAACGAAATGGCAGATAATTAATGTGGTAATTCCACCGGTTGTTCTACTACTGGCCGGACTGCTTTTTCAGTGGATCAGGCGCAGGCGATATGCCCGGTAAACATCAGCTGTTCAGCAGATTCTGTTCTGCTTCATGCACTCCACTGAAATTAAACTGTTCCCGGATGCTGTCCTTGTAAATTTTTATCCGGTCGTTACACAGATTACCGATACTACCTTCGTGGGTATGGTGTATGTTTTTATCGGGGTTAAAATTTCCCGCTTCAATGTCCAGACCCACTTTTTTGTAGGCATCGCGGAAAGGCATTCCGTTTTGCGCAAGCCGGTTCACTTCTTCCACACTGAAAATCAAATCGTATTTGGGATCATCAAGTATGTCGGTTTTCACATCCACCCGTTCCATCATCATCGCTGCCATTTCCAGACAATCGCGAAGCTCACCGAATGCCGGCAGGAACACTTCTTTGATAATCTGCAGATCGCGGAAGTAACCCGAAGGTAAATTAGTTGTAATCAGAGATATTTGCTGTGGTATCGACTGGAGTTTGTTGCATTTGGCACGTGTAAGTTCAAATACATCGGGATTTTTTTTGTGGGGCATAATGCTCGATCCGGTTGTGAACTCATCGGGCAGTTTGATAAATCCAAAGTTTTGTGAGGTAAACATACAAGCATCAAAAGCCAGTTTTGATACCGTGGCGGCAACTCCGGCAAGCGCCGTAGCTACAATACGTTCCATTTTACCGCGTCCCATCTGTGCATACACCACGTTGTAATTCATGGTGTCAAATCCCAGCAAATCGGTTGTCATCTGGCGGTTGAGCGGGAAGGAAGAGCCATATCCGGCTGCCGATCCGAGTGGATTTCGGTTGGTGATTTTCCAGGCAGCAAGGAGCATCTGCAAGTCGTCGGCCAGGCTTTCGGCATAAGCGCCAAACCAGAGCCCGAAAGACGATGGCATGGCAATTTGCAGATGTGTGTAGCCGGGCAACAGATTGTATTTGTATTTTTCGCTTTGCTCAATCAACACCTCAAAGAGTGCCGAAACAGCATCTACCGTTTTTTCTATTTCAGCCCGGGTATAAAGCTTCAAGTCTACCAGCACCTGGTCATTGCGTGAACGGCCGCTGTGAATTTTTTTGCCCACATCACCCAGTTTGCGCGTAAGCATCAGTTCTACCTGCGAATGTACATCTTCTACTCCTTCTTCAATAATAAAATCATCATTTACAGCCAGTTGGTAGATGTTTTTCAGTTCCCGCAGTAATACGTCAAGTTCACCACTGCTGAGTAACCCGACCGATTGAAGCATCAGAATATGAGCCATGGAGCCGAGAATATCATATTTTGCCAGATAAATATCCAGCATGCGGTCGTTACCGACAGTGAATTTTTCAATTTTTTTATTCACCTGAGTTGATTTCTCCCATAGTTTCATGATAATATCTCCCTTATTTTCCCGAAAACGGAAATTTATTGTAAAAACAAATTATTATTGAATTTAAATACAAAATTACCGGCTTAAATTTATTTAGCCGTCTTCATACTCAGAAACTGCACCAGTGCATCAGCAATCATGTTAATTCCTTTTTTCAGTTTACTGTCGGCCATCATTTTTATCATCATGGGCATATCGGCTTTCAGGGTGAGTTTCAAGCGGGTGTCATTTTCGGCCACTTGCACCAGTTGTATCCAGCCATTTACAGCTATTGGAGAGTTTTCAGCTTCCAGTTTGATGGTTTTGAAGGGCTCCCGTTCGGTAATGCGGAAACCGACTTTGCCGATTCCTTCCACCGAAAACCGGCACGAATCATCATCAAATTCCACATCCTTCAGCATTTCGTTCAGTTTTGCCTGAGCTTCGGCATTCATGTTTTGTAGATTACTGAAATTCGACAGTTTGCTCAATTGATTAAAAACCACTTCTCCGGATGAAGAAATGGTTTTTACGTCACTTTCGTAGGTCGTCATCTTGTACGTTTATGTAAATAATATGGTTTATTCGATGATTATTTTTTCCACACGGAAGGGTTCTGACGCCATTCCTTCAGAGTTTCCATATCTTTTTCGTTGATGTAGTTGGTAGCCAGGGCTTCGGAAAGTACGGCATCGTAGTTGCTCAGCGCAGTGAGTTTTACTTTTGCATTTTTGAATTTATCTTCGGCAATTGTAAAACCGTAAGTGAAAATTGCCACCATGCCAAGTACTTCGGAGCCGTCTTTGCGGATGGCTTCTACGGCTTTGAGGCTACTGCCGCCGGTGGAGATCAGGTCTTCAATAATTACCACTTTTTGTTTTGGCTTTAGGTCACCTTCTATCAGATTTTCAAGTCCGTGATCCTTTGGGCTGGAGCGTACGTAGATGAATGGCAATCCGAGTTCGTCGGCCACCAGGGCACCCTGAGCAATGGCTCCGGTTGCCACGCCGGCTATCACTTCCACATCGGGGTAGAGGTTGATGATGGTTCGTACAAGTTCTACTTTTATATAGTTGCGGATGGAGGGATACGACAAAGTTTTACGATTGTCGCAGTATATAGGTGAATTCCAACCAGAGGCCCATACAAAAGGGTTATTGGGTTGCAATTTTACAGCTTTCACTTTAAGGAGTTTTTCTGCAATTGATTTTTCGGAAGTTTTCATCGTTTATTTTCGGTTTTTTTAGAAAAAGGCCATAGGAGCAGCCCAAATTCATGTGTTTATAATCCGCAAAAGTACACAAACTATTTAATAATAAAAAGTTAAATCATGTGGTTTGGTGAATGTGAAACAGGATGTTATCACCCGATCAGTATCAGTTGACCGGAGGTATAAAGGCGTTCTCAATGTGCTCAATGACAAATTGCTGACCATGAGGTATCACCGATATCACGTCAAAGCGGGTTTCACCCATCCAGTTGGTTTTCATAATATAATTGTGAGCGGCATTGACCAGATTTTTAATTTTTCGGTAGGTGATGGCTTCTTTCGGGTGTTCAAAAAATTCGGTTGACCGGGTTTTAACCTCTACTATGACCAATGTGTTGTCCTTCAAAGCTATAATGTCAATCTCTAACTTTCCGGTCACCCAGTTTGTTTCTTTTATGTCATACCCTTTTTGACGCAGAAAAGCCTGTGCACGTTCTTCGCCCAGATTACCCAAATCGTTGTGGTCTGCCATTTATATTTAAAAATTTAATTATTTGTGTCTTTTCCTTCGGCTGTATGATGCTGCTACTCAGGTCAGACCTGACACAAAATTACGCTTTTTCCGGAATTAATACTGAAATTCAGCGATATAATATTATTTTTGTGGAAAATATTCTGAAAATGGCAAAGAAAAAATATTTGAAACCTTCCCCAAATCCTGTTTTACCCCGAAAGTACAGACAGATTTTCACTCTCAATGAAAAGGAAAACAATGCGTTGAACCGGTTTTTGGAAAAATATAAAGTTAAAAACAAATCAAAATTCATTCGTGAAACCCTGATGACGGAGATAATCCGTAAAACGGAAGCCGACCAACCCACCTTGTTTGACAATATAAAATAAAAAAATCCCCTGCATGCAACTATCTTTGCTGTTATTGTTTGTCTTTATTTCGCTGATTATTGGTTTTGTGGCTGCCTGGCTGTTACAATCCCGAAAAGTCAACGATTTGAAAAGAGGCTATGAATCTACCGTCAATCAGGCGCTGGAAGAGAAGAATATTCTGGAAAATCAATACCTTGTTGCACAGGAAAGACTTACTCTCCGAACCGAAGAGTTACTGAAAATTCAGGGTGAATTTCAAAAAATTAACAACCTGGCCGAAAATCGCGGCATGGAACTTGCAGGCATACGTACAACGAATGCAAACCTGCTCGAAAAACTGGAAAACCAGAAACGGGAAATCATTGAAATGCAAAACAGGTTGACAGTGGAATTTGAGAACATCGCCACCAAAATACTGAAGGAACGTTCCGATGAATTTTCGGCAACCAATCACAAGAATCTCTATCAGATTTTGAACCCACTGCAGGAAAAAATACAACTTTTTGAGAAAAAGGTGGAAGAAACCTACGATAAGGACCTGCGCGACAAAATAAGTCTGAAGGAAGAAATAAAAAAACTGACCGAGTTAAACAGACGGGTAAGTGACGAAGCGACTAACCTTACCAATGCCCTGAAAGGAGATGTGAAGAAGCAGGGAAACTGGGGTGAAATAGTGCTGGAGCGGGTGCTTGAGCGGTCGGGACTGACCAAAGGACAGGAATACGAAACCCAGGTGGACATCACCGGCAGCGATGATTCACGGCAGCGCCCCGATGTTATTGTTCATCTGCCCGACGACAAGCATATAATAATTGATGCCAAAGTATCGTTAATTGCTTACGAGCGGTTTTCGTCGGCCGGGACACCTGAAGAGCAAATCAGGCATCAAAAAGAGCATATCAACTCACTTCGGGCACATGTAAAGGAATTGAGTGAGAAGAATTATCAGGAAGGGATGAGGATCAATTCACCCGATTTTGTGTTGATGTTTCTGCCCATTGAGGCTTCTTTTTCGGTGGCCGTGCAGGCTGATAGCGAACTCTTTGCTTACGCCTGGGACAGAAAAATCGTGATTGTAAGCCCAACTACGCTGCTTGCCACACTCAGGACCATTTCTTCTATCTGGCGTCAGGAAAATCAAACCCGAAATGCCCAGGAAATAGCCCGACTGAGCAAAGCGCTGCACGATAAATTTCTTGCTTTTGTGGATGATATGTCAAAAATAAAAATCAACCTGGATCGGGCTTCGGGGGCGTATGACGATGCGCTGAAGAAAATGAAAGACGGTAAGGGAAATATAATTCGTACCGCAGAGCGCATTCAGGAACTGGGCGGATTCGACGGGAAAAAATCACTTCCCGGTGATTTTGAAATTTTTTAATTACATCCACATTCACACCCGGGTTTATTGGTGGATGAAAAAAAGAATATTGTATGAAAAAGTATGTGAAGATTTTAAGTTTGATTGTTTTTGTTAATTTTTATGCTGCCGGAGTGTTTTCGGCAGTGAGGTATACAGCTCTCACCGATACGCTTACAGTAGTTGATACTACGAATAATCCACGATCATCCTTTGGTGATTCGCTAAGAATATCGAAGCCGGATACCACACAGTTGTTGCCCAATAATACGCTTTTGCAGAAGAATGACAGTGTCTTTCATGCTGTGAAACCTGTTTATAAATACACACTATTGACACCTTCGGGAGCCGTAAATGTTGACAATTCTTATTTTGTGAATAAGGATGTTCTAAATCACCGGCTTGATTCGCTGATGAAACTGCCTCAAAAACCCACCGATTCCTTATTGTATGCCGCCAGCCCATTCCATGTGCCTCTTATTTTTATGGGAAAAAACCTGAAGCCGGTGTGGGACGGTCATATTGATTATCAGAATGAGTTTTACGGAAAAAAAATGTCTCCATTTGAACAGATTCAGCTCAAAAGTACATCATCCGAAACTCTGGTTGACGAAACACGCAAAATTGCGCGTAATTATATTTCCAGTCATGCGCTTCATCTATACGAAACCACCCTCGACCGCTTACCCGATCCGGGAACTTTCACCCAGAAACTGATCAAACACAAAGCGGTAGAAACATTTACATTCGAAGAAAAAGGCAACGGGGTAGATGTGAAGAAAATTGAGGTAGTCAGACTCAAACCCAGGTACTGGAACCCCAAAGCAACTGCTTTAATGCAGTTTACACAAAATTATATTTCACAAAACTGGTATCAGGGCGGTAATTCCAACCTGGCTATACTCAATATCCTGAGTGGTGAATTGAATTACGATAATAAAAAAGACGTTCAGTGGGAGAATAAAATGGAATGGCGTGCCGGGTTCAATTCGGTGGTGGGCGATACCATCCGGAAAATCAGTACCAATGATGATTTGCTCCGATATACTTCCAAATTCGGCCTCAAAGCAAGCGGAAACTGGTATTACAGCGTCTCGGGCGATTTTTCTACGCAGTTATTCGACACTTATAAAGCCATTAACTCTACCCAGTACAAGGCACGGCTTCTCACACCATTCAGAGCTAATGTCGGCATCGGGATGGACTACAAGTATAAAAAATTGCTATCATTGATGATAGCGCCACTTTCATTCAAATACATTTATGCCAACGATACGGCCAATGTAAATCCCAACTTATTTGGTATTGAAAAAGGTAAAAACCAGTTGCGGCAGGTGGGTAGTTCGTTTCGTGCTCAGCTGAATTACAGCCCATCGCGGCAGTGGCAGCTGGATTCCCGCCTGACCTTTTACACCGATTACAAAAAAGTGGAAATTGACTGGGAGATGGTAAGTAATCTGTCGGTCAACCGGTTTATGTCCGTTCGTATTGCCCTCAATCCGCGATACGACAATACCGTTATCCTCAAAAAGGGTGAAAATGCCCGTCTGCAGTTCAAACAGCTTCTCAGTGTTGGTTTCTCGTATCGGTTGTTATAAATCCGTATTGCTCAGGAGCTTGTAGCTAAGCCGGTGATATGGGCTCACTCCGTATTGCTTTATTGCCTGACGGTGTTTGATAGTGGGGTAAGCTTTGTTTCGATCCCAGCCGTATTGAGGAAATTCCCCGTGTAATTTCATCATCAGTTCATCCCGGTGAGTTTTTGCCAGTACCGATGCAGCCGCTATCGACAGGTACTTGCTATCGCCTTTCACAATGGTCTGATGAGGTATATTGCCGTATTTTTTAAATTTATTTCCATCCACAATAATAAATTCGGGTGTCACCGTCAGTTTATCCATAGCCCTGTGCATGGCCAGTATGGAGGCATTCAGAATGTTGATTTCATCAATTTCTTTCTCATCTACCAGAGCTACTGCCCAGGCAATGGCTTCCTGTTCAATAATAATCCGGAGTTCGTCCCGCTGAAGTTCGGTTAATTGTTTCGAATCGTTCAGCCCTGGGCAACTGAAATCAAGAGGTAAAATAACCGCTGCCGCTACCACAGGGCCTGCCAGACATCCGCGACCAGCTTCATCGCAACCACATTCGAGTCTGTGCCCTGAGTAATTTGGAAGAAGTTGGAGTTTAGTTTGTTTCATTTTCGGGTGTAGTCTTATCTTCGTCCTGATGGGCGTTTTTGCTTTTTTGATAGGCTTCTTTCGACTGATCCCAGAGCGAGGGTGCCAGTTTAAGTACGGGATAGTAGCCGATAGATTCTGTTTTGGATTCGGGGCGGGCAAAATGAAATTTGGTGTCGAGTGCATCAAATACATTCATCAGTACACTGATGATAATGGCAAATTTCAATCCTCCGAAAACGCCTCCCAGCAGCGAATTGAGCCATCCCAGGCTGATGCTCGAAATCAGTTTGTCGGCCAGACGCGAAACCAGCAGGGCTATAATGATAGTAATGATAAAAACAAAAACATAAGCAGCCGTTTTGGCTGTTTTGTCGGAAAAACTGAATAAACCGGAAATAATGCCTGTGAACGCCGGACTTAACATTTCGGCAGCAACGATGGCAAGTATTACGGCAACCAGTGATACAACTTCTTTGACAAAGCCCCTGAAAAGCCCGAAAATAAGACCAAGCGCTATGGGGATAAAAATAAACAAATCGAACGTATTCATAAATTTCGAATTTTATTAATGGCTACAAATATCGTGAAAAATCTCTAAACATAAAAAGCATCCCGGGAAAGGATGCTTTTTCAGAAAAAAAATATCTACAATCTTAATTATTTAACCAATACTTTGTGAGCAGTGCCGTTGATGCGAAGAATGTATGTTCCTGCACTTACCGACTGAGAAAATTCATTTGCAGCTTTGGCGTTGCGTATCAACTGACCCGACAAAGTGAAAAGTTCTACCTGAGCTTCGTCGTTGAAAGTGGCCTTTACAGTGCGGTTTGCACCAGAAATATTTATTGAAACATTCTGATTACCAACTTTTGATGTAATGTCGTATGTGAAATCTGCCACATAATTAGCCATATTATTGCTGTCCCACAGCGTTGTTGTGCCGTGGGTGGCATTGAACCATACTTTTAATTTGTAAGCAGTTCCTTTAGTGAGTGTATTTCCTGCGAATATGTCTGTACCGGCTGCTGTTTGCCATTTGGAGGAGGTTGTGCCATTGTTGGATATCCATACCAGGGGTATTTCAGTAATAGCCAGTTCGTCAATCTGGCAGAACATTTTCACACTTACGCCATCAAGAACGGGAGCGGTTGTAATTTCACCACCAATATAAAGCGGACTTGAAATCGAACCCAGATTTTTAGCGTTGAAATTTTCAGCTTGAGCTGTAGAGTTTGCATTGTACCAGGCGGCAGTGTTCATATCCTGACCTACGGTGATGAAAGAGTTGGAAAGGCTTGAAAGTGAAGGAGTTGTTTGACCATTGGCTGTGGCAGTAACTGTAAAAGCAGCAAAATCGAGTTTAAAGGTATGATTTCCGGTGCTGCTCACATTTTGATCAGACGGAGTGATGTCATTCCATACAATGTTACTGTTTTTGTCTTTAACTACAATTTTATAACCACCGGCTACCACATTAGCAGTATAGGCAGCTTCTGCAGCTGTATTTGTCATGAGTTTCATGCTGGCATTCCAGCCACCCACAGCAGCTCCGATGACATAAAGTTCCTGAGCATCGGAGAAGAAAAGAATTTGTGTTCCGTTTAATTTGGCATAAAACTTAACTGTTTTTTCAGTTGCAAGAGTAAAAACTCTGTTATCACCTGCAGGTGAATTATCCCATGTTCCGGAATATGTAACCTTAAATTCGTGTGTTCCTGCGGGTAGTGTTTTTTCAAGAGAATAAATGCCTGTAGTACCGATTTCGGTCATTTTGAATGCGGCATCGTTGTTATTCCAACTGGTGAATGATCCCACTACATTCAAATCGGCTGCAAAAAGATTAGCAGCTGCCAAAATCATTGCAAAAAATAAAAGCGTAAAATTCTTCATAATCTATTAATTTTTAATTGTTTGGGGTATTTAAATATCGCCCAAAGAAAGAAATGTTAGATTATTTCAATATGAAAAATCAACTGAGAATCCAAC
>CALMZF010000326.1 GCA_937870645.1 uncultured Paludibacter sp.
TCCAAATAAAAACAGCAATATTCCTCACATAATGTATCGGTGCGCTGCATCTGAATATAAGCCATAGAGTGGCGTAACATTTGATGAAAACCGATAATCCCCGAATTTTAAGGTACAGCGTACCGAAATATTTTTAATTGAGCTTTTCAGGAGACCCTAATCAGGTAACAATTAACAAAAGAAACCGGGAAAACCCGAAGTGGTTTCTGAATTAGCTCCTTTCGATTCAAAATCCACAGAAAAGCCGATATATTCATTTTTTGAAGATATCGGCTTTTATATAATTAATCAGGTTGGTTTTAAGTCAACTCATCTATTTATATTCATATTCTATTGATATTCTTGATATTAATACAACATAGATGCAATTTGATATTCATAAGTCAATATGTGAATATATTTTTTCTTATATTCAGTACCATTTTTTTCTTACGTATTTTTGAGCAAAAATCAAATATATCATGGAAAAAGAAATAGTTATAGTATCAGCAGTTCGTACAGCCGTTGGTAATTTCAATGGTGCATTATCGGGTTTTTCAGCGGTTGATTTGGGTGTAATAGCAGCCCGGGAAGCCATCAGCAGAGCAGGCATTCAACCTTCTGATGTAGATGAAACCATAATTGGAAATATCCTGAGCGCAGGTTTAGGTCAAAATGTAGCCCGTCAGATATCGGTGAAAAGCGGCGTTCCTGTAACCAGTCCTGCCATGTCTATTAATATTTTATGCGGCTCCGGCTTACGGGCTGTTTCCCTGGCGGCCCAAATGATCATGGTTGGTAATTCCGAAATTGTACTTTGTGGAGGAACCGAAAGCATGACCAACGCGCCATATCTGCTTCCGCAAGCCCGGAGCGGCTACCGCATGGGCGATGGAAAACTGATTGACAGTATGATTAAAGACGGACTTACAGATGCATTCAACGATTATCACATGGGCGTTACTGCCGAAAATATCGCCGAAAAATGGAACATCAGCAAAGAGGAGCAGGATGAATTTGCGGTGCGTAGTCAGAATAAATGCGAAGCCGCTCAAAAAGCCGGAAAATTTGCCGACGAAATTGTGCCCATCTCCATCCCTCAACGCAAAGGCGACCCCATCATTTTTGACACCGACGAATTTCCACGTCACGGAGCCACCATTGAGCAGATGGCGAAACTGAAACCGGCTTTCAAAAAAGACGGAACAGTGACTGCTGCCAATGCATCCGGCATTAACGACGGTGCTGCCATGCTCATCGTAATGTCACGCGAAAAAGCCGATGCGCTTGGCCTGAAACCGTTGGTAAAAATCAAATCCTTCGGCACAACTGCTCTCGAACCCGAAATAATGGGATACGGACCGGTTTCAGCCACTCAAAAAGCGCTTCAACAGGCAAATCTCACAATTGATGATATTGATTTGGCCGAATTGAACGAAGCATTTGCCGCTCAATCCATAGCTGTGGTGCGCGATCTGAAAATCAATCCCGATATCGTAAATGTGAATGGAGGTGCGATTGCTATAGGGCATCCGGTGGGTGCTTCGGGTGCACGAATTCTCACCACCCTGATTTATGAAATGAAAAAACGTCAGTCAGAAGTGGGACTGGCTTCGCTGTGTATCGGCGGCGGACAGGGAACAGCCGTAATTGTGGAGAATATATAAACCCCTAATCCTTAAAGGGAAATTTAAAGTATTAACATACAAATTTTATTTAATATTTATCAAAAAAATAACTTACACCTCCAATCAAAACTCCCCTTTAGGGGTTGGGGGTAAATATTTATTATCATGAGACTTAAAGACAAAATTGCGATTGTAACAGGTGGTGCCGACGGAATAGGCAAAGCAACCGCCGTAAAATTTGCTGCCGAAGGCGCAACGGTTATTATTTGGGATCTGAATACCGATAAAGGGACAGAAACTGTAAAAGAAATTACCGAAAACGGTGGAAAAGTGAGTTTTGCAAAAGTAAACACCTCGGTGTATGCCGAAGTGGAAGCTGCTACTAAAGATGTGGTGGAAAAATTCGGTACATTGGATATTATCATTAATAATGCAGGAATTACCCGCGATGCTTCCATCAAAAAAATGACGCCCGAACTGTGGCAGCAGGTAATTGATGTGAACCTCACCGGAGTATTCTATTGCTGCAAGTGTGCATCAGAAGTGATGGTGGAAAAAGGTTACGGACGAATAATCAATGCTTCATCGGTAGTAGCCCTTTATGGTAATTTCGGTCAAACAAACTACGTTGCCACTAAAGCAGGTTTAATAGGGATGACAAAAACTCTTGCACGCGAATTAGGTCGTAAAGGTATCACAGTCAATGCCGTTGCTCCGGGATTTATCGCCACCGAAATGGTAAAAAAAATGCCGCCCGAAGTATTGAAAGGCATGGAAGAAAAAGTACCTTTGAAACGCCTGGGTCAACCCGAAGAAATTGCT
>CALMZF010000327.1 GCA_937870645.1 uncultured Paludibacter sp.
TAACCCTCCCGAAACAAGTTCGGGACAGGCTCTAAAGGGGGAATATTGAGCGTCTCTCATTTGTTATGCGTTATTTAATCATGCCTTTGTGTGTCCAAAATTTTTAGTTGGACATGGGTGTTTCATTGGGTTAATTTTTTTATTCAATAAATTCAGTGAACGAATATTTTGCTTGTATTGTATTCGTATGTAAAAAAAATTACCTGTAGATTTTAAATCTTATCACACTCAAAGATACCAATATAAATCGGTAAATTAGTTCTATTTAAAAGAATATTTAACACAACTTTTCATTTGATTATTGGAAGAACATTTTAGTTTTCTGTATTCGTACAAATGGGATTGATGACAGTTGGTGGGGTGAATGTGAAACTTATTAAAAAAAACAATGGATAACTTCACAGTCACCCATTGCCCAATTTTAACCTAAATCTTTGTTTAGAAAAATTTATCTGTTTGTTTACAATACAAAGTTAATGTAATTTTTCTCAATTCCAAATGAAATATGCTGTTTTTTTTTATAAATAAAAAATTTCATTACCCTTTTAACGCACTTCATGTCAAAAAACGGGCACTTCATGTCGTAATATTGCCATTTCATGCATTGGAACGTAATAAAACCGGCAATAATTACAATGAATTTTCGTCGGCTATAGGGATGTTGTCGAACTATTACATTAATAATAACCAGCAACAACCTGATTCCAATAATTAGCATATCAATCCGATATTCGGTTTCCGGTATCGAAATTCATCAATAAAAGAAATAAATGCTTATTTTTGTCATTCGTTACTTTATGATTATTTGAACGTTATCGCAATGAAAAAAATTACCCGTAATATATACCTGCTGTTTTTACTGCTATTTCTGTTTGGTGCGGCAACTGCCGACGCCACCGGTTACTATTTTTATGTCCAGCTCGGTGATAAATCCAATTCGCCTTACTCCATCAGTCATCCTGAGGCCTATTTATCAGCGCGTGCACTGGAGCGCAGGGCTTATTATTTTATTGATGTGGACAGTACCGATCTTCCGGTAAGTCCGGTGTATGAGCAGCAGATTAGAGATCTTGGTATTCATATTCATTGCCGTACAAAGTGGCTCAATGGTCTGACTGTACTCGTGGCGGATAGCAGCGTTATGTCACAGGTGAGGGGGTTGCCTTTTGTGAAAAGGGTGCAATTCACCGGCATTACCAATGAGAATACTGCTGCAGGAAGCCGCAGAAGGATATCTAAGGCTGTGAATTTTAACTATGGCGCAGCCGCCACACAAATCAACCAACTGAATGGCAGCATACTGCATGACAGCGGTTTCAGGGGAGAAAACATTCATATTGCGGTGCTCGATGCCGGTTTCCTGAATGTTGACCTTAACCCCGCATTCGACAGCCTGCGTATGGAAAACCGGCTGTTAGGCACCAAAGATTTTGTAAATCCCGCCTCCGATATATATTCTGAAGATTCTCACGGGGCTTATGTGCTTTCGACTATGACCGGTAATATTCCCGGGAAATTTCTTGGAACCGCTCCACGAGCTTCCTATCTGCTCCTGCGCACCGAAGCTGATGAAGGTGAGTATCTGTGCGAACCCGATTTCTGGGTTTCGGGTATAGAATATGCCGACAGTGCAGGAGTGGATCTCGCCACCACCTCGCTCGGATATACCCAATTCGACGACAGTACGATGAATTACACCTACGCTGATATGGATGGCAAAACAGCCCGGGCAAGTATTGCAGCAACGATGGCATTCAGAAAAGGTATCATGTTGCTCAACAGCGCGGGCAACGATGGAAGTAACGGCTGGCATTACATTGGCGTACCTGCCGATGCCGACGGAGTTATCACAGTGGGATCAGTGACCAAAACCGGAACACCAAGTTACTTCTCATCCTTCGGTCCAAGCTCAGACGGACGCGTTAAGCCCGAACTCTGCGCCATGGGTTCCTCTTCTTCACTAGTTTCTTATGCCGACAGTGTTGTTATTAATGGGAGCGGCACATCCTTTGCATGCCCCATATTAGCCGGAATGACTGCCTGCTATCTGCAGGCTGCCAAAGCAAAG
>CALMZF010000328.1 GCA_937870645.1 uncultured Paludibacter sp.
CAACCCGCTGATTAATCCCAATGTGGAAGTAAGCAATCCAACAATTCCCATACCGGCAGGCCCCAGTAATACAGCTACAAATTTAGAGCGTATAATCTGTATTAAAATTTGAAACACCTGAACTCCGCCAAAAAGCGAAGTAGCTGCCATTATCTGTCGATAGGATGATTGTTGTGTATTCATTCAGAAAGTGTTTAACCGGTTGATAATCATGTAACTGAAAACGAATTTACAATTTTTACCACCATTTCAGCTTCTGCATCGGTCAGCACCTGACTGATTGGCAAACTCAATTCTTCCCGGTGTATTTGTTCGGTGATGGGAAATGAAAGATTGTTCCACTCCCTGTAGCATGCCTGCTTGTGAGGAGGAACCGGGTAATGAATTATGGTTTGAACATCTTTTTCAGCCAGATATTGCTGCAATTCATCCCGTTGCTTACACCTGATTGGAAATATATGAAATACATTTGCATCCCAATCTTTTACTTCAGGAGTAATAATTGCCGGATTAGTGATATTCTCAATATAATAGCGGGCGATTTCTTTTCGGCGCTCGTTGTCCTTGTCCAAGTGTCTTAATTTTACTTGTAAAATTGCTGCCTGAATTTCGTCCAGGCGGCTGTTTAATCCCTGATAGTCGAAAATATATTTATGAGATGAGCCGTAATTGGCCAGTGTGCGTACAACCTCAGACATATGTTTATCGTTTGTTGTTACTGCACCGGCATCGCCGAAAGCTCCCAGATTTTTTCCGGGATAAAAACTGTGTCCGGCTGCATCGCCCAGCGAACCGGTAGTTATTCCGTTAAATTTACATCCATGCGCTTGAGCATTGTCTTCAATCAGTTTGAGATTATATTTTTTACAAATACTGCCAATCGTATCGGTATATGCACACTGGCCGTACAGATGAACTATCATTATCGCTTTTGTCTTTGGCGTGATAGCATCTTCAATTTTTCTGTCATCAATCTGATACGTATTAATGTCCGGTTCCACCAACACAGGAACCAGGCCATTGTCAGTAATAGCAAGGATTGAAGCAATAAATGTATTGGCCGGAACGATGATTTCGTCGCCTGTATTCATTAGTCCCATTTCAATGTAAGCCCGTAAAATCAGACGTAGTGCATCCAACCCGTTGGCTACTCCGACACAGTATTTTGTTCCAATAAAATTGGCATAGTTGGTTTCAAATTTTTGATTTTCGATACCCGTAAGATACCAACCGGAGTCTATAACTCCGGCGACAGCCTCATGTATTTCCGTGGAATACTTTTGAGTGATTTTTTGCAGATCAAGAAATTTTATCATCACATTGAGTTTAGTTCATGAAAATTGCCATCTTTATCCTTTTTATGCATATCCAGCAGTATGCCATCGTTGGTAATAAATCCTTTTTGCCGGGCCGGATTTCCGTACCACAAGGTGTTTCGTGGAATATTGCGGGTAACCACACTCCCGGCTCCAATAAATGCATATTCACCGATTTCTACACCAGGAAGAATAGTGGCATTTCCACCTATTGATGCTCCTTTTTTTATCAAAGTTTTTTTCAATTTTGTGTGATCATAGGTTTTGGATCGTGGTACGGTTTCGTTTGTGAATGTTGAGTTTGGTCCGATAAATACATCGTCTTCAATGGTTATACCATCCCACAACTGAACTCCGGATTTTATCGTTACATTATTACCTATTTTTACTTTATTTTCAATCAATACATGTGCACAAATATTGCAGTTTTCTCCTATTTCGGCATCTGGAAGTATCACGCAGAATTGCCAGATTTTGGTGTTTTTACCAATTTTAGTGCTCAGCACATCGGAGAGGTGGCTTATCATATGTTTTTGTATTCAATAAATTTATCATACTCTCTAATGTAATCTTCCGCCGAATATTCGGTGGAAGCGAGCACCAGACATACTGAACCTGATGAAAAATTATCCAGTTCCCGCCAGATACCGGGTACTACCAGCAAACCTTCGTAGGGTCTGTTGATTGTATAGGTTCTTTTCTGAAAGCCATCGTCCAGCTTTACGTCGAAACTTCCGCTAACGGCTACAATAAACTGTTTGAGTTCCTTGTGTGCATGACCGCCCCGTGACTCGCCACCCGGAACATCGTACAGATAATACACCCGTTTCACACTGAAAGGGATGGTTTTTCCGTTTTCGATGACGCTCAGATTTCCTTTTTCATGATGATGCTTGTCAATCTCAATGATGGAACAATCATATACGGTTGTTTTTCTCATAATACCGAATTTTTAAATAACTCGTAATCAAAAATGTAATCGTCCGGATCATATTTGGCCGAAGCCAGTATCAGTGCCAGTGAATTGGTTGAAAAATTCTGCATTTGCCGCCACACTCCTTTGGGAACGTACAATCCGTAATACGAGCGGTTCAACGAAAAGGTCTTTCTCTCTTTCCCGTCGTCCAGAATGACATCAAAACTGCCCGACAGGGCTACGATAAATTCCTGGTTTACCTTGTAGGCATGTCCGCCTCTCACTTCACCTCCCGGCACATCGTATATCCAGTAGGTACGTTTTATTTTAAAAGGAATATTTTTCAATTCCTCTATTACCGATAGATTTCCCCGGCGGTCTAATGTTTTGGGGAGGTCAATGATGCGGGCTCCGCGTAGTGTCTGCATTTTTTTAATTTTCTAATGAGAAAAATTACAATTAGCCTCGAATGTCAGCTTTTTTTTGTTTCGCTTTCATAGCCGTAAGTGTGCCTGGTTTTGCCGTAACCATAGCCATATCCGTATTTTTTGCCATAGCCGTAGCGATAGGTGTGTTTGTTAAGGTCCACATCGTTCAGCACGAAGTACATGTTTTTGAGTTTTTTCTTTTTATACAAAATGGTAGCATCTTCAATATCTTTTTTGGGAGTAAATTCAGCCCGAACTACATATAATGTAACATCGGTGAGCCTGTTGAGCAGGAAACTGTCTGAAACCACGCCAATGGGAGCTGTATCAATGACTATATAATCGAAGTTTTGCCGCAAATCGTCAATGAGTTTATCCAGCGCCGGTTTGGCCAGCAGTTCGTTGGGGTTAGGAGGAATAGTTCCGGCAGTGATAATAGATAGATTTGGGTGAATTCCAGTTGGTTTCACAAGTTCACTCTGACTGATTTGTCCGGAAAGATAGAGAGTAATGCCTGTTTTATTTTCGATACCCATATATTCACTCAGTTTGGGTTTACGTATATCCAGTTCAATGATCAGCACCTTTTTGTCGAGTAATGCCAGACTTATAGCCAGGTTGATGGTCACAAAAGTCTTTCCTTCGCCGCTCACACTTGAGAGCAGGTTGATCACTTTTTTATCCGGATCGTCCATCACAAAAAGAACATTTGCCCTGAGAAGTCTGACCATTTCGGTGAAACTGTCGGTACTGTTTTCTTTGACCAGCACATTGCCTGTTTGATCT
>CALMZF010000329.1 GCA_937870645.1 uncultured Paludibacter sp.
TTCTTTTAATAACGCTGGGATTTATATTGCTGATTAAAGGGGCTGACTGGCTGGTTAACGGAGCATCTGCACTTGCAAAAAAACATAATATTTCCGATCTGGTCATCGGACTTACCATTGTAGCCTTTGGAACCTCGGCACCGGAAATGGTTGTCAATGTAATAGCGTCTTTTGACAAACATTCCGATATTGTTTTCGGCAATATTATTGGCAGCAATAATTTCAATCTTTTTGTAATACTGGGCGTAGTGTCACTCATCTTCCCCATCACAGTGAAAAGCAGTATGGTGCGTAAAGAAATTCCTATATCATTTATTGTCGCTCTAATCCTGATGATTCTTTCCAATGCAATTCTCGGTCAAAAAGAAAACGTCCTGTCACGATGGGATGCCGCATTACTATTCGGGCTGTTCCTGGTGTTTCTCTTTTTCACCTTCCGGCAACCCAACACTGACGAAGTTCCCGAGCTTACGACAGATATCAAACCAATGTCTGGTTTCAAAATCTGGGGATTTATCGTTGTCGGGCTGAGTTTACTGATAATCGGCGGACGGCTTGTAGTAAACAGCGCTATCGCCATTGCTCAGGATTTTGGTATTTCCGAAAAAATCATCGCTCTAACCATTGTAGCGGCAGGCACTTCGCTGCCTGAACTGGTAACATCCGTTGTTGCAGCCTCAAAACGCAACAGCGATATTGCTATCGGCAATGTTATCGGATCAAATATTTTCAACATCCTGTTTATTCTTTCGGTCAGCGGCCTTATTCACCCGATAACATTCAATACGAATTTCAATGCAGAGTTATTGTTACTTCTCGGAGGAACGTTACTACTTACCATTTTTATGTTTACCAGCAAAAAAATGAAAATTGACCGCTGGGAGGGAGCTGTTTTGCTCGCTATTTTCATTGCCTACACCATTTTCATGATAAATAAAGACATTTAAAAGAATACGAAATCACTGACACTAACGTTTTTAATATAAAACCGAAATTAAGTTTGAAATAAACCACTTAACTGACTATTCTTGAAAAGATTTATTCATATCAGCTTACTTCTCCTGCTGCCTGGCTGCCTTCTGTGCCTGAGCAGCTGCGAGAATGAAGATCAGCGTCGAATTCCCGAGGCCTCGGTGTATATGGAACTTAATCTGGCTGCCTCCTACCCCACTTTTCGCAATTCCGTGAATGATACACTTGTGTTTACCCGTCCACGCAACGGACATCCCACTGATCGGGTTGGTTACGGAGGTATTCTGGTGTACACGTTTGTGAATGGCACCGACCTGAATTACTGCGCATTTGATCTTTGCTGTCCCAATGAGGTGAACCCCAACATACGGGTAAATCCCAATGATCGCGGGGAAGCGGTCTGTAAATCGTGTGGGACCGTTTATCAGTTGCTTACCGGCACCGGAATGGTGATTTCGGGTCCATCGAAATGGAATTTGAAGAGATATAAAGTCCAGCTGAGTGGAGATATGCTGTACATTTCCAGGTAATTACCAGTTTTTTTTGGTACCTGCGAGCGACAGTATGGCTGTGAAGACGATATAAAAAGGATAAATGAGCGAAAATACGAATGTATTCAGCAATACTTTCCTTAGTCCAAAAAAATCACTGATTTTGTAAAAGAAAGAAACATCAATCAGCAGCTTCAATAAAAAGATATTCAGGACTAATGCTATTAAATTCGGCTGAACTATTGCCAGAACAAAATCCAGCAAAACAATAAAACTTGCTAAAAAAACGACTGCTGCCGTCAAAGCCAGTTGCCAGTCGGTATAGGCACTTTTCTTGGAAGCCCACCTGCGGCGTTGATGAATGAATGATTTCAGATTGACAGCGGAATGAGTGGTCACCGTTGCATTTACCGATTTCAAAAAGCGGATTATTCCCTTCCTTTTTTTAATGCTTTGCAATAAAAAAATATCATCACCACCGGGCACTTCAAAATGAAGATTATCCATACACTCCAACCAGCTTTCGCGCCTGAAAGCCAGATTGGCCCCGTTGCACAATACCGGCATACCAATGGCTGCAGCACCTGCTCCACTGGCTATCAGGCTGGCAAATTCAAACTGCTGAAATTCCTGAAAAAAGCTGCCGTCAGAATCCATTTTTACCGGACAAATAATCAGATCGGAGGGATAAGAGATATAAAATTGCACAATTTCATTGAGCCAGTCAACCGATGGAAGGCAGTCGGCATCGAGGGTTACGATGATTTCGCTTTCAGACTGCAGGACTGCCGTTTTGATAGCTTCCTTTTTGCCTTTTCCGCTGTTTCGGAGTAGTTTCAATTCGGGAAAATTAAGCGAAACCTGCTCAGCGTACTCATAGCTGCCATCGGTGGAGCCATCGTCCACCAGTAGGAACTCAAAATTACGAAAGCTTTGTTCGTTCACAGCCTGAAATAAATACGGCAGGTTGTTAACTTCGTTTTTACAGGCCGTAATAATGGTAACACGGGGTTCATTCGCCATTCCTGAAGCTTCAAATTCGGGTAAAGCAATCCAGCCCCTGAGAAAATTAATTATCAGCAGAGCGTATATAAAAATCACCAGGACTGAAACAATAACCATACGACATATTCTATGAAAACAAAAATAGTAAAATAAAGCCGATTATACTCTGAAGTCATAAAAAGAAAATCGCTGCAAGCAGAATTGCTTACAGCGATCTATAAATTTATCAGACCTGTATATTACAACATATTCAGTTCTTTCAGTACGTCGTTGGTCGTGCGAACAGCATCTGCACTTTTTGCAAACAGCGCTTTTTCTTCATCGTTCAATTTATAATCGATGATTTCTTCAACACCGTTTTTAC
>CALMZF010000330.1 GCA_937870645.1 uncultured Paludibacter sp.
AACTTTACACCACCTCTCCGATTGAAATCGGAGCGCTCTGCCAACTGAACTATTGCCGCAAACAACTAAATTGCCCCTAAAACCTCCCGAAACAAGTTTCCCGAAAAAATTCGGGACAGGCAGGGACAGGCTCAAAGGGGACTTTAAGACAGTTCTGTATTTCATTCTTTTCAAAGCAAAAGTACAAAATTTCAATAAACGCTGTTCGCTCCGATTAATTATTTTTCGAACCTGAGCCTTCGGATTTTTTAATCAGTTCTTCGGGTTTTTGCTTTAACAAGGGTAAAGCATTATAATCCCATGTTTCTTCGAATTCCCAATTTTTTATCAGCTTTAATTTTTTCGGGTAGTAATACACTTCTTCGGGCTGACGGCTAAGCAGATAGCTGCCGGTAGTCCATTTTCCATCTCCATTCCGGTCGAGAAACATACGGATAAAGTATTCACCGGGCGTGAGGTATTCTATCAAAGTTCCCTTGGGTTGTGCCGGAGCGGTGCGTACCACCTGATCGTTTTTATCCAGCACCTGCAACACGGCAGTTGGTTCAAAAGCAGCCAGTTGAAGCTTAATGGCTGAGTATTCATCCAGCGATTTCACACTCAGGTCACCTTTGTATTTATCGTTATACTGATTGTAAATGCTGAACAGGGCAGCCGAGTCAATCGTGAGGCGGTAGTTTGTTTCGGGTATCCATTTATGCCTGATCACATATTTCATCCCAATGGAGTCGCTCTTTTCGAGCCGGAATTTCAAAGGCGTCTGTATCGTATCCTTCACCTGAAAGAAATGGATTTTGGTGGTGTCAATGCTTTTCAGCGGCACCTCAAAGTTGAGCATGATGGGGTTGTACACATCGAACTGTGGCGATAGATTGGCATTGAAAGTGAGAAAATCTTTTTTGGCTTTAGCGGTGGTTTTTGGAACTGCGCGTCCTTTCAATTTTTTCATGATAAAATTGATGGTATCGGTCTGCGGTTTGAGTTGAAAGGCCGAATCCGATTTCAGGTATTTCACTTCCAGGGTGATAGTATCATTTTTTATCAGTGTAGAATCGGTAAACCAGTAGGTTAGCGAGTCAAGCCGTTCGTTTTTTTGAAGTAAAATTTTATTTTCCCAATCAGTTACGTTTATTGGTTTTATTTCCGGCAATTTATCGGCTGCAGTATTAAAAAACATGGATATACGATGTGGCACTGTACGTTCAGATTTTACCAGATACTGCCGGGTGGTTTCGTCCTTAAAATAGCGCAACACCACATCATCGGGCAGGTATCTGATAGCCGGAACGGTCATGATGGTATCCACTGTGAGGCTGTCTTTCCAGATAGTATCCGATCGCATGTAATTTTCGAGGGAGGTGGTAAATACCGAAGGAGTAAATGCAAGCGCTTCACCCGGCTGGTAGAAATTGTCGCGGTTTCCATCGGTGAGTGCATACACCCGGTACATTCCATTCCGCACATTGGGTACCGTAAAACGGCCAAGGTCATTGGTGCGGGAAATACGTAAAAACGGTTTTTTCATAAATACCGTATCCGACAAATCGCTGTGAATACCAACAGTAACACCCTGTACGGGGTTCAGATTTTTGGCATCGACGAGAGTCCCGGCTATCTGCATGGTATCAATTTCGCTGCCGGTAGAAAAAGCGAAAAAGTAATTTTTCAGCGGATTGCTTTCATTATTGTCCACAATGGCATCGCCAAAATTGATAGAATACGTCGTATTGGGGAGTAATGTATCATTGAGTTGCACAGTCACTGTTTTGCCATACGATTTGATATCGGGCATCTCGCGCTGTGGGGGTGAGATAATCACATTCTCAGAAGCTTTCAGTACATTAATATTTTCATCGAAAGTGATTTCCACTTTGCCTTTCTTAATATTCAATGCTTTGTTAGAGGGCATAGACTTCACCACACTGGGCGGTGTTTCATCCTTTGGGCCGCCTTCGGGTCCCTGTCCGCGGTTAGCACAGGCATGCAGTGTAACTACAGCAATTGCTGTCAGCAGAAGGCGATTTATGTATCTTTTATTTTTATTCATTACTTGTTAATTGTCAGAACTTTGTGTCCAATGCGGCATTGGAGGCATTTTTTTTCTTCGCAGTAGTTTTTCTTCAGTTGCAGCAATGCCTGTGAGTCGAAAGCCGACTGACAGGTTACTCCCCGCTCCTTCCACCGGTGTATGATCGCGTTGTTTTCGGGTTTGATTTCCTCCAACAACCGGATGGCTTCTTCCATTCGGTGTTGGTCATTTTTCTTTTTGCCCCAGGCAAACAGAAAAGGTATCACGGTATTTATCAGCAGAATATCAATGGATTTTTCGCCCATTTTTTTTGTCGAAACAGAACTTTTTCTTCCGAAAAGATAATGTTTCTGCCAGTATTCCGTTACCCTGGTATCAAAGAGTTTTCGCAACTCTTTACCGGAATGTGTTTCGAGTATGACCGAAAATAACTTTGAAGACCTGAATATTAGCGAAGCAAACTGCGCCAGCCTTACCGTAGGAAAATTATCAGGACGAAGTCTGAGCAGTTTCCATTGCGACAGTTCCATCGGTTTCAGTCCATACTTCACTTGAAGAAAACGATATTCCTTGTGTAAACGGAGTTGATACTCATCCTGTTCCACTTTTTCGAGAAAACCGGCCTGTCCCATCAGCAACGCTTCGAGTTGAAAGACATTATCCTTATGCCTTGCCAAAACAGACAGTGGTAATGATTTGGCCATCGTTTCGAAAGCCTGACTGTTGGTCGAAAATCCAAAACTACGTGCCAAAGAAATATAAAAAGCCTCCTCCCAGTGGTTTTGCGACTGCGAAAGCAGCGATTCGACAGCAGCTGTTTTACGTTCGAACCGTTCGGTGAGTAAGGCCGATTTCCAGCTGCTGATGAGTACAGCAGGTAGCAACTGTAATTTATCTTCACAGGCAACCCACTTGCGGGCAGAAATCAGCTCATCGTATCGTTCCTGAATATCATCGGGCACTTTCATTTCCAGTTGAGGGATAAATTCACCATTTGTCCTTCTCACTTCAGCATCCGCTTTACTAACAATGTGCAGTATTACGTTGTCGTATGCTTTATCTCGTTGGTGATTGTGTCTCACCCAATCGGAACTCAGGTTGTGAATTTCAATGTTTCCGACCCAGAGTGTATTGTCAATTTTCAGTTTTGCATTGAAAAAATCGGGTCCTGCATCCGTATTCAATTTTCCCGGATCAATCACCTCCACGGTTTCGCCACCGGTAGTAGTCAGCCCGTTAGCTGCGAACAACCGGTATTGCCATACATGGTGAAGAACTGATTCTTTCATTTTAAAAGCCCCCTAACCCCCTACTGTGTCCCGTCCCGAAGCTTCGGGATATCGGGAAAGGGGGAATATGGGTGAGTAATAATGCTGTTTATAAAAATCAAACACCTTTGTTATCACAATTAACTGAATAACAAAAGATTAAAAGAAATTATATTCAAATATTCTAAAATGTCCTTTTTTGAATTAGAGGTGTTATATGTGACAAACCTCGTATCCGTTTTCCTTCCAAAATCTCAATGCTTCGGGCAAAACCTGTAATACATTTTTTTCAGCTTTCAACGAATCGTGAAAAACAACAATTGAACCATTCCGACTGCGTTTTTTTACCTCTGCAATTATTTTTTCGGGTTCAATACGCTTATCATAATCGTAGGTGATAAAATCCCACATGATTATGAGGTAATCGTCCTTCAATGCCTTGATTTGCGATGGTTTAATCTGTCCGTGTGGCGGCCGGAATAGCCGGCTATCTATAAATTCCGAAGCTTTCTTTACATTCCTCACATAGTCATCGGTTGAATATTCAAAGCCTTTCAGATGATTAAATGTGTGATTTCCAACGGTATGTCCCCGTCGTTTCACTTCATCAAACACATCCGGAAAGCGGGAAACATTTTCACCCACACAGAAAAAGGTAGCCTTAACCTCAAACCGGTCGAGTATATCGAGCACCTGTGGCGTTACGCCTGGATTAGGTCCATCGTCGAAAGTGAGGTAAATGACTTTTTTCGCAGGATTTATCCGCCAGACAACATTTTTAATGACCGATTTTAGTATTTCGGGAACCTGAAGCATCGATTATTCCAATAAAATCCGGTGGCTGAAAAATATTTGCAGACACCGGATTTTTTTTATTGACCTGTATTATATTTATTGGCAAATGTTTCAAAGATGGGAAGATATTTGTTAAATATTTCCCTTCCTTTGGTTTCCTGACTGATTTGCAGCACGTTGTTTAATATGGCTACATTACGTCCGATGGCATTGCTCGAATTATTTTGCTGAGCAATACTCAGACCGGCATACCAGGTAAGGTATTCTACGCTTGTGCGTGCCACCTGATCCAGAATTTTGTTACCTTCTTTGTTCATGCCCAACTTATAACAGTAATGAGCAAGCATATTGGAGGAGTAATCGTGTGGAACAGTTGTGGATGGTATCACCTTTTCGCAATACTGCAGTGCCTTTTTAGCACGAACGGTATCGCCTTCGTTGACCAACGCTTCGATGAGGTAAGCAAACATAGCCCGGTGAGTGCGGCACATACGCATGATGTTGTCGTCAAGATATACCTTTGGATTGTCAATGTTGCCGTATTTGAATTTCGTCATCATATTTTCATACATTTCGTCGGTATTCACATTGGTAGCACCTTCGGCCTTCTGAGCCACGGGTACAAGATGATACACCAGCCCGGTACGTTCAAAATACTTGGGTAGTGATGATGGGTAATATTCTTCGGCTACTGTCACAGCCACATAAATGGGTCGTTTCCAGTTATTTTCCTTAATCATTTCGAGCATCATGGTCTCACTCTTCGTCACACGTGAGGGTAAATCGAAGACCATTTGCGGAACAATATCGGCTTTTTTGGCAGCGGCTACCGTTCCGTTTTTCACTATCTCGTCGGCATTAATGGGCAAATAAAGTTGTTTGGTTGGGAAAAATCCATCCCCTTCCAGTTTTGTATTGGGGTCGTCGCTTTTGATAAAGTCGAAAGCGGTTTTCATATCTACCGATTGTCCCTGCAGCACATCTTCCACCTGCAACACTTCATTTTTACCCGAAATATAGTCTTTGGGTTCCCACGAAATGGGCAGCGGTGCAGAGTTGTATGATGCCCGCTTCATCTGGTCAATATACCAGTCGGTTTGCAAATAACTCAGGTTGCACACCCGAATGTCGGTTCGAACGCCTTCCACTTCCTGATTGTACCAGAGCGGGAAAGTATCGTTATCACCGTTGGTGAAAATAATAGCATTTGGTTTGCAGGAATTGAGATAATTCTGACCGAAATCACGTGCTGTATAGCGGTCGCTGCGGTCATGATCATCCCAGTTTTGAACGGCCATCAACACCGGCACACCCATACAGGCTACTGCAGCAATAACAGCACTTGCTCTTTTGGGTAGAAATTTATCGAGTAAACGGATTACACCGAGTACTCCAAGCCCAATCCAGATGCTGAAAGCATAGAAAGATCCGGCATAGGCATAATCTCGCTCGCGGGGTTGATACGGTGTTTGGTTCAGGTATACCACAATGGCCAGGCCGGTAAGCACAAATAGCAGACCGGTAATCCAGAAGGTGTGATTGCCTTTTTTGCCGGAATTGAGCAGGAAGAAAAGCCCCAGAATACCCAGTATCAACGGAAGCATGAAGTACACGTTATGACCTTTATTTTCTTTCAGTTCGGTAGGCAGATTGGTTTGATCACCCACAAGCACATTATCTATAAAGGGTATACCGGTAATCCAGTTGCCATGTTCCAGTTCACCGTAGCTCTGAATATCGTTCTGTCGACCGGAGAAATTCCACATGAAATAGCGCCAGTACATGAAGTTGACCTGATAATCGAAGAAAAAGCGAAGATTTTGACCAAAGGTGGGCATCACATCACTTTTTTCCTGCCCACAGAAATCATAGGATATTTTACGGCCGTTCCTCACGTAGTTGGTAGTGTAATAAGATACGTGCGATTTGTCGCTGCTGTACATACGGGGGAAAAGCATCATAAACCGACTGTCCATTTCATAATCACTCTTGTATCCCGAAACAATGTATTTGTCCTTTTCAGCAGGATCAGTTTTGGGTTTTGGCGAATAAATGGGCGTTTTATCAGCAATGGGCACGCAGGTATTTCCCTGCACATCGAGTTTCAGCGGAGCACTGAAAACTGCTCCGTATAGCAACGGACGATCACCGTACTGTTCACGGTTGAGGTATGATTTCAAGGCAAAAATATTGTCGGGTGAACTCTGGTCCATGGTGGGCTGCGCAGCCGAACGGATCATGATGATGGAATACGACGAATAGCCAATAAGCATCACGGCTATCATGGCCATACTCGTATTCAGCCAGCGGGCATTCACTTTTTTCTTGTATTGATAAAAGAAAAATACCAATGCGGCAATTATAACGATACCCAGCAGCAGTTTTTCGCCGATAAAGGGAATGCCGGCCAAAATCACAGCCAGCATGTACGAAACTGTCATTCGCAGGTAATGTTTTTCGGTGTATGATTCGTAGAGCGACCAGGCAATAGCTGCCACCAAAATAATGATGTAGATATATACACCGGTATTGAATGACATACCCAGTGTGTTAACAAAAAGAAGTTCAAATTTAGATGCTACGACCACAAAACCGGGAATCAATCCGTAAAGTACCAGTCCCAGGATAACCACCGAAGTGAGTAATGCCAGCATGGAACCTTTCACATTTACTTTGTAATTTTTGAAATAATACACCAGCACGATAGCCGGAATGGCCAGCAGGTTGAGCAGGTGAACACCGATGGAAAGTCCCATCAGGTAGGCTATCAGAATGAGCCATTTGTCGGAACCTTTGTGATCGGCTACGCGTTCCCACTTGAGAATAAGCCAGAAAACCACCGCTGTGAACAGCGATGAGTAAGCGTACACTTCCCCTTCTACAGCCGAAAACCAGAATGTGTCGGAGAAGGTGTATGCCAGAGCTCCTACCATGCCGGCAGCAAGAATGCCTATGATGTTTGCTGCAGAATATTCTTCCTCGGATTTACCCAGTACTTGTTGAGCCAGGTGGGTGACAGTCCAGAAGAGGAATAAAATGGTAAATGCACTGGCGATGGCCGAAAATGAATTCACCATCATGGCAACCTGTGTGGGATCGGAGGCAAAAAGGGTGAAAAATTTGGCTGTGAGCATAAAGAATGGTGCTCCGGGAGGGTGACCCACATCGAGCTTATAAGCCGAAGAGATAAACTCACCGCAATCCCAGAAACTGGCCGACGGCTCAATGGTAAGCAGATAAGTAACCGCTGCCACCGCAAAAGCTACCCACCCAAAGATATTGTTCAATAACCTGAAATTTTTCATTGATTTTGAAATTAGTATTGAAAGTATTATTTAATTTACACTTTTCGTAAAAAAACTTTCAAAGATACAAAGAAAATTCAGTTTGCAGGTATAGCGGGCTGCATTTTAGGGAATATTAAAAAAAAGCGACAGCCACTATCAGACGATAGCGGCTGTCACCGATTTATAAAAAAAACCGATAAGGGATTAAAACTATTGCTCCGTAATTTTCACCCCGGCAGGAATTTCAAATTTTTCGGCAGGTGGTGTTACCGCTTCAATTTTTGTCACTTCTAATTCAGTAGGTATTTCCATGGCTTTGCCTTTCATCTTCATCATCAGATTACCACACATGAGATATTCCACATCCATTTTCATTTCATCGTTCTTCATTTTGTATTTTACACACGGATAGCCCAAATACTTTTCTTCACCCACTTTCTCCAGCTTCATTTTGCCCATGATTTCGGTGGTTAGATTTTCCATATCCACACCCATCTGATTAATCATTACAGCGCGATTATAGTGAAACCCGGTCTTTTTATCCATATCAATTTCCCAGTTATCTTCCCCCTTCACTATTTTGAGCGAGGTGGACGATTCTTTTATGCCCATCATTTCGATGGAAGTTGTAGTTTCGGTGGCTTCCCATTCGCCCCATTTATCAAAATAAATTACGGGATTGCTTACGATGCCCATGACATCTGATTTCTGATAGACAATACCTTTTTCAATCGGGTATTTTTTTCCTTTCTTTACCTGTGTAACCGTTTCGGTGGCACTTTTTTCGTCGGTTGCTGCTTTATCGGCCGGCTTCTGCCCGCAGGCTGCAAGTACAAAGACGATGCTGAGAATAAAAATTGAATTTTTCATTTTTTCGATGGTTTTAGATGAATACATTTTTCTGAATAATCGTTTTATTTTGATGATATTTTTTTTTATAAAACTCCCGGAGTGTGTAACTTATAATCCTATCACATTTTTGCCCTCTACATTGGCTCCTTCCATGAGCGTAGCGGACATTTCGTAATTTTTACCCACAGGACCTACTTTTCCGGTCATTTCAAATTTTCCGCCTACATCCATATTGCCGTTGTCATATTTTGTAAAAGTCACCCCGGTTTTGATTTCGCCGGATACGGCTCCCAGATTGGCTTCGCCTCCTGCACCTACAAAAAGGGTGGAACTTTTATTTTTGAAATTTCGTTTGGCCGAAATGGAAACTCCTGCCGAACAGCCTGCTTCGATGCTTTCACAATCGAAATCGACACTGCACAAGCCAATACCAAGTGATAATTTATTTCCCTCAAACGGACATTCATTGCCGTTGGGTTCTTTCTTATCCACCTCCTCTACCGGTGGTGGGGCGGCATTTACAAATACGGAACAATCACTGCCACAGTCGGTATGAGCCGGAAAAGTCAATGCACGATGAGCATATCCTGTAACGGTATTGCCTACGATGAGTAAAGCCACCCGGCGGATTTCATACGCTTCAATTCGGCTCCAGTAAGGGCTGTAGAGTTTCTTAAACCAGGGTGTGGTAAATCCGTACAAGTCGTCAAGCAGTTCTTGTTGTTTTTGTTTACTTTCGTTGAAATCGCGGGTCCAGTCGTCGAAAATATTCTGCAGGTTTTGATTGTACGAATTGGCAGCGTTGCACATCTCCAGGCAGTATTTCCGCTGACATTCACCGGTACAATAATCGTGCATCGGATTTTCGGTCGGACAAGCCTGCAGGCAACTCATGTAATCCTTGGAAATACGCTGATATTTATCCATGTATATTTGTTGATAGCTTACAGCCTGTTCAATGTATTTATCCGTTTTTTTTGACAACTTCATACTTTCGTCGTTGGACATATCGCCTATCATTTCTGTGATGCAATCGATGGCAAAACGTTCGTTGGGATAATCGCGCAGAACGGCATCAGGCGAAATATTTGGCTGTTCTTTTAGGACTTGCTGCAATTCGTTGGCTGCAGCCATGTCGGTTGTCAGAAAACTCTGAAATGCGCTGATAGCTCCCGAATATCCGCCCCCTTCCATCCAGTCGTTGACGCTGGTGATGTTGGCAAATTGGGGCATTTTAATTTTATTGTCCTGAGGAACTAAAGGCGCGAGCTTATCTTCATCGGGGATATTGTCTTCGGGCACTAATGAGGTGAGCATGTCTTTCGGATCAATCTGCACTTTCCCTTTATTTTCCGGCACCAGCGGCGCCAGCGCATCGTCGTCTGATAAATTATTCTGATTGTAGAATCCCTGCGCTTTTGCTGAGCCGCCACTTTTATTGGCCGAAGACACATCTGCCAGCTGCTGAAAGTTGGCATGCGCCTGCATGTACGAGCAGCCCTGATTGACCACTCCGGCTATCAGTTCCTGCAAGGCCTCTTTCCAGCGGCCGGTTTTCAGATAAAGTTCGCACAATGCCGAATGAGCCTTGCCGAAACCGGGATTGACCTGCAACGCCAGTTTCAGGTAGGTTTCCCCTTTTTTGAAGTCATTCAGTTCAAAATAACTGCATCCGATTTGGGTGAGGATAACCGGACTTTTATCAAACAGGGTATTGGCATACAGCAAAACCGGCAGCGAGACTTTCAGCGAGTCGATGATGCGCAGGTAAGCTCCAAAATTATTCACAGCCAGGGTATCATTAATATCAGCTTTCACGGCCGAGGTAAGATATACGCAGCCTTCGTGGTGATTGGTGCCAAACATCATCAGGTTGGCTCCGTTGCTTGTCAGCGCATTTACAGCCTGACGGTTGAACTTGTTTTTTTGCGCATTTTGATATTCGAGGTCGAAACGGCTCTTTTCAATGGCATTCAACTGCTTGTAACTTCGGTTGTAAAAGCGTTCGGCTATTCTCAGAATATTTTCTTTCGTGGGATTGACAGATGATTTCACTTCGGTTTGCTTACCGAGCGGTGTCGAATTATCCGAGCCACCAATAACTGGCAGATTTTGGTTCCCGGACAATTTGGCAGCAAGGCGGCGGATTTCTTTAGTGGCTTTTCTGGCTGCTGTCGGGTCGCTCCAGTTGGTGCTCTGACGCACTTTGGCCATTTGGCGGCGTATTTCGTCCGCTTTGGTACTCTGGGCAGCCAGCGATAATGAAATCAACAGAAAAAATATTGTGAGGTATGATTTCATTGGAATATTTTTTGGTTAGGCAATCACTTTTTTTTACTGAAAACAAACCGATTATTTGATAAAATCATACGTGAAATTTTCGATTTCGTAGTCCTTAAATTCAAATAATTTCTGCTTTGCTCCGATAAAGCCTTGTACAGCCTGCAGTGAAAAGATGCCTTTATCGGGCGGTGTAAGCTGCGTGTTGGTTGTAGCCGAAGTCAATTTATACTGAAGTTCTTCCGATTTGTCGTAAAGCGGAATATTTTTCACCAGATTTTCGCGATACCAGTTCAAGTAGGCTATCATTTTTGGCGTGTTGAGCCGGCAATACTGAATTTTGGTATCGTGAATTTTCTTCATCACGGCATTCCAGTGTTTTACATCCTCAGCCGGTGGAGGCGGACATTCATTGCATTCGTAGATGCTGCCAATGGTTCGGAGTTCGTTTTCAAGTTTCTGAAGATCAGCTGCCATTTTTTCTTTACCTGAAGTTTGTATCAGGGTTTTGTAGCGGTTAGCTGTTTCAGTTTCGAAAGTGCTGAGTTGATTTCTGACCGTTTGCTGCTCCTGCATGAGCGCTACCTGACCCATCGCTTTATCGTTATTGACCTTTACTTGTGGATTTTTACTATTTCCCTGAGCCATCGCCATTTGTTCGGTGGCATATGCCTCTGCCCATGCTTTTCGGGCATTTGCATCCATGTTTTTTATGTTCTGCACCTCGCCCATCGAAAGGTTGTGCTGTCCGAGCGCTTTATCCATCAGTGCCTGTTTGTCTTCTTTGGACAGGTTTTTCTTTTTGGAGAGCGTTTCCAGTTCCTGTTGCGACATTCCCGTTTTTTCAGACATTTCTTTCATCATGGAAGCTTTCATTCTGTCCTGATTTTGATCCATGTAGTCTTCAACGGCTCTTGTTCGGCTTTGAATATCCTCTTTAACAATGTCGTAGAGTTCACTTACTGCTGTTTCATAATTCTGTCTCACTTCTTTCAGACAGACACAAACAGAATCCGGGTTACCGGGCACAGTTTTCAAATACTCCAATGCGGTTTTTTGAGCGGTAACAAGACTTGTAACCGCTGTTGAAAGGAACAAAATAATTACAACTGATTTTTTCATAGGTTAATAGAGGTTTTTTTAAGTTTTTGGGATGTAAAATGGCAGACAGATATCCTCCGAACCGGCGGATATCTGTCTGCATTCATTTATAACTTTATAAACTCCACCCTGCGGTTCTTTGCCTTATTTGCCGGTGTATCATTTGCAGCAATGGGTTTTGTTTCACCAGCTCCATCGGTAGAAAGTCTTGAGGCATCAATGCCAAAGTTTTTCACCAGTTCGTTTTTTACCGATTCGGCTCTTCGTTTGGACAGTTCGAGATTTTTGGCATCATCACCATCACTGTCGGTGTGTCCGGTAATTTTCACTTTCACACCCGGATTTTCGGTCAACACATCGGCTATACTCTTGAGAGTGCCGTAGGATTCAGGCTTCACATCGGCTTTGTTCACATCAAAAGTGATGCCGTAAGTGATGAGTTTACCTTCGGTAATGAGCTTGCTGCGGGTGTCGGGCGATGCGGTGGTAATCTTGATATTGCTAACCAAAGGTGCGCAGTTACGATCCCAGCCTGAGAAAAGCAACCGGTTAAATTTGGTATCTGCATAGATGTTTGTGGGCATATCAAGCACTTTTTGTCCCTGATGATAAATCCTTACCCTGCGTTTTTGAATCCATAGAATCACATGATTCAGTTCTTCTGCAATAAGAGGATTTTTGGATCCTTTGCCATCCAGCCAGGGTTTGTTTGGGTCTGATTCATAACCATTTGTTTCCCAACCATCGCTGTTTGGCGCAATACGCAATCCTCTTAATCCCGGAAAAAGATCATCATTTACTTCTTTGGGGTTTTCGGGATCCTCCTGATACAAGATTAAGCATATTCCATACTGAAAATTTTTCTCGGGAATGATGTCAAATTCAACAATAAAATTATCGGGAAAATTAATCTCTTTGGTATAACAATATACAGCATCATCACCGTTCATGTGAAACCATTTGCCGGGAGCAATATTTACAGTTTTCACCTCACCGCTGCCGTTGGTTGTCCATAGTGCGGGAAAATCGCCGATGGCATCCTGGCTGAAATCTTCGAAAAAGAGGATTTTATCACCCGGAACAAAATCGTAGGCACTGACCGATTCGAGTTTCTGAGCAGTTTTACCTTTGGGAGCAGCATTTTCATCCTGGTTTTCATCGGTTTCAGCAGCTTCTTCTGCATCTTGTTGACCTTGTTTATTTTTCTTTCCCGATTTTTTTACCGATCCTTCGGCTTTATCGAGCACTTTATCGGTTGCTTCATCGGTTTTTTTGTCAATACGGTTTTCCACTTTTTCCACCACTCGGTCTTTAACCCGCTGACCGGCACGTTCAAGCCAGCCCTGGGCACTCAGTTGTAAACTAAACAGAAAACTGACACAAAGAAAAAATACAATTCGTTTCATATCCTTGGATTTTTTGAATTAAATAATAATATTCTACTGATTTTGCTTTTATTAAAAAACAGAATTTATTCAAAAAATCAATAGCGAATTCCGGATGTGATGAAGATGGAAGATAAAATAGCTGAAAGGACTACAGAACCGAGTATTACAACTATCAGGCTGACTACAAAATAGCTTGTTTTTTTGTCTTCGGGCGTTTTTTTCATGGGTTGCAGTCCGATGTAGAGCAGGTATAAGCCATACAAGCCGGCCAGCGTTGCCAGAATACCCAGCGATGGAATAATTAGCAGAATACCCGCAACCAGCATGGGTGTATAGGAATAAACCACCAACTTGAATGATTGGAGGAAGTTTTTTTCGGAACCGAAACTGGGTGCCAGCAAATCGATGATGTAGGCGGTAAGAAAAGCACCGCCAATAGTACTTACCAGACTGACAAGCGCATACCGCAATCCAAATCCGGCCGATCCGATATGTACACCAAATACATTCTGACCAATCAATCCATAACCTATAAAAGTGGCTACGGCTGTGATTAAAGCCAAGGGGAGTAAATAATTGACAGTAAGCGTTTTTACGTCAGTTGTTTCGGTTTCAATGACCGGCCATTCCGTTTTAGGAGTTAGCAAAATACTTTTTACACGATTAATTAAGTTCATACATTTACAATTTAAAAGGTTTTATGAATTAAGGATTTAAAATTCGGAATTTTATTTACTTAAAAATTTAAGGTTAAAACCGGAAAATAACATTGTATGACATCAACTATTACTCTGTAGACTTGATTGTTATCTCATTAAGGGATAATTTACAATTACAAATAAAGGGGGAAATATTTTTTCAAATATATAACATTCTTTTTAGATTAAGACGATTTTCAGGATAAAAATATTAAAATTCATAATCTTAGGTATAAAAAAAAAGACCAACCCTTTCGGATAAGTCTTTAATTATCTTTCTGAATTAATTTTCAGTTGTATTTTTGTATCAGGCTCATGCCCACCTTAATGGCTTCTTCGTTTTGAGGAATGAGGTGATGGTGGCGCTCCGGCAGGGATTTTTTCAGTCCCTTGAGCACATTTTCTATTTTTACCACCGGACGAATTTTCAGAAAACCACCCAGGATGATCATATTCAGTGTCTTGGACGAGTCGTGAGCATAAGCATACTCTGTTGCGTCAATTCGGTACACATTGATATCGGTACGCGTTGGAAATTTCTTGAATCCATTGCTGTCGAAAATCAGGGTTCCGCCGGGCTTCACCTTACTTTCGAACTTATCGAGTGAAGGTTGATTGAGAACAATCACCGTATCATAGTTGTGGAGAATAGGCGAACTGATTCGTTCGTCACTGAGAATAACCGTTACGTTGGCTGTGCCGCCGCGTTGCTCGGGACCGTAGGATGGCAGCCAGCTGATTTCCTGACCCTGCATCATGCCCGAATACACCAGAATTTTTCCCATCGACAGTACTCCCTGTCCACCAAAACCTGAGATTAATATTTCTTCTTTCATTGCTATTAGTTATATGCCCCCTAACCCCCTAAAGGGGGAACCGGAGAGCTAAAACAAAATGATTAAATAATTTTTTATTGCTAAAACACATAAAATATCTGTCCATTCCCCTTTAGGGGTTAGGGGTCTATTTATCCTTCATATCTCCCAATGGATATTCCGGGAACATATTTTCCACCATCCAGTCGTTGGAGGCTTCGGGCGAAAGTTTCCAACCGGAATTACAGGTCGAAACCACTTCCACCACGGATGTTCCCTTATTCATCATGGAATTTTCAAATGCCTTGCGCAGGGCTTTTTTAGTCTTGCGGATGTTGGCAACATTGTGCACACTCTGACGGGTCACATAGCAGGTTCCCTCCAACTGAGCCAGTAATGGTGTGATATTCAGTGGATATCCGTTGAGTTCGGCGGTACGGCCATACGGCGAAGTAGCAGTTTTCATCCCAATAAGCGTAGTGGGTGCCATCTGCCCGCCGGTCATACCGTATATACCATTATTAATAAAGATAATTACAATATTTTCGCCGCGGTTGCAGGCGTGTATGGTTTCTGCAGTACCTATGGCAGCAAGATCACCATCGCCCTGATAGGTGAACACATAGCGGTCGGGCAGCAGGCGCTTAATACCGGTAGCCACAGCCGGAGCCCGTCCGTGAGCTGCTTCCTGAAAATCCACATCGAGGTATTTGTATGCAAAAACGGCACATCCTACCGGTGCAACCCCGATGGTTTGGTTCTGTATATCCATTTCGTCAATCACTTCGGCCACCAGCTTGTGAACCACGCCGTGGCTGCATCCGGGACAATAATGCATATTCACATCATTGAGCACCGAGGGTTTCTTGTACACCAGATTGGCAGGATTAACTATTTCTTCTGTTGTCATAATTTCCTTTTTTAATAATTTAAGCAAATTGGTTATTTACCCAGGACTTTCTCCTTGAGTGCGCGGAGCACTTCGTCGGGTGAGGGTACAATTCCTCCCATACGTCCGTAAAATTCAACGGGAACCCGGCCATTCACTGCCAGACGAACATCTTCCACCATCTGACCTGCACTCAGTTCCACGGTGAGCATTCCTTTTACCTGATCGGCCATCTTGCTGATTTCCACCGTAGGGAATGGGAAAAGCGTAATCGGACGAAGCAACCCTACTTTATAACCTTCCTGGCGGGCAAGTTCCACTGCTTTCTGACCAATGCGTGCACTGATACCGAATGCTACGACCAGGTACTCTGCATCATCGCACATTATTTTTTCAAAACGAACTTCGTTTTCTTCTATTTCGCGATACCGGGCCTGAAGGCGGAGGTTGATTACCTCCATTTCGTCGGCCTGCAGTGCCAGTGAGGTGATCACATTGGGTTTGCGATCGTTGGTTTTACCCATCGTGCCCCAGGGATTTTGCTCGCGAATCTCCTCTTCAGTCCAGCGCGGACGGTAGGGAGGCAACTGCACTTTTTCCATCATCTGACCAATCACTCCATCGGCCAGCAACATACAGGTAACGCGATACTTGAATGCAAGGTCAAAAGCCAACACTGTAAAATCTGCCATTTCCTGCACAGATGCGGGAGCAAGTGCTATCACTTTATAATCGCCGTGACCGCCACCTTTAACAGTCTGGAAATAGTCGGCCTGACTTGGCTGAATAGTACCGAGACCGGGACCGCCACGCATCACATTGATGACTACTGCGGGAAGTTCGGCTCCTGCCATATACGACATTCCCTCCTGCATAAGGCTTATACCGGGACTGGACGAAGAAGTCATAGCTCGTTTGCCACAACCGGCGGCGCCGTATACCATATTGATGGAAGCAGTTTCACTTTCGGCCTGTAGCACCACCATTCCGGGAGTTTCCCAGGGTTTGAGTTCCATCAGCGTTTCCATAACTTCCGACTGGGGAGTAATAGGGTAACCGAAGTAACCGTCGCATCCGCTGCGAATAGCCGCATGAGCAATGGCTTCGTTTCCCTTCATTAATATTATTTCTTCCATATTATATTGTTTTGAAATAGCCGTTAAAAATTAGCATCTCCCGGCTTGGCTTTTTTACTTTGTTAATTGATGATCCGATTTACTGACCCGACCGAGGTATAATCAGCCGGACGTAAGGAATTAAACCGTTTTTTCAGCTTTCACTTTGTAAACGGTAATGCACGCATCGGGGCAAATATAAGCACATGTAGCACAGCCCACACAATTTTCGGGAGCCAGCATATACGAATAATTGTATCCCTTGGAATTAGCTTCTTTATTCAGCGAAAGAACATCCCACGGACAGGATACCACACAGAGATTACATCCTTTACAACGCTCGGTGTTAACCACCACAGCACCTTTTGCTTTTGCCATTATTTATTCGATTAATATTTTTTTAATTGTGCAAAAATAGCCAAAATAAAGAAGACTAACGGTGAATTTCTTCTTTTTTTTTATTTTTTCACTATCTATTTTTTCTTTCCAACTATCAAAATGATTATTTTTTCACATATATTCATGTTTTTATCGGGACTGGTAATACATCCAGCTCAAAAAATCGGGATATTCGAAAGCATTTGTCCAGCTATCGTGACCCACCCCCGGAAACTCCACATATTCAACGCGTGTTGAGCCTTCTGCCTTTAGTTCAATAAATGCATTGCGGGAATGCTCCCGTGATACCACCGGATCCGCACCTCCGTGAAACATCCGGATGGGCATTTTCTTTACTTTTTTGAGGCGATCCACATTCACTCCACCGCAAATAGGCATGGCTGCTGCAAAATACTTCGGGTAACGGCAGATAAGGTCGAATGTGCCCATGCCTCCCATCGACAGTCCGGCAACATATATCCGTTTTTTGTCCACTGCTTCCTTTTTCACATAGCTGTCCACCAGCTTTTTGACCAACAACAACGGTTTGGTGACAGGCGCTTTAGCCGGAAAATCAATGGTGCTGCTTTGGCGGAGAGGGATTTTAATCCAGAAATCATTTTCGGGGCACTGGGGAAAAAGTACAATGGAAGGGTAATCGAGCCGGTTTTTTTCATCGGCGAATAAGGAAGCACCGTGTAT
The DNA here is from genome assembly GCA_937870645.1 of uncultured Paludibacter sp. GTDB lineage: Bacteria > Bacteroidota > Bacteroidia > Bacteroidales > Paludibacteraceae > UPXZ01. The sequence goes on from CALMZF010000330.1 coordinate 17,598, forward strand.
GAGTTGCTTCTCGTTATCGCTGCCCCGCTCGCCCATCCCATGCAGAAACAGTACCAGCGGATATTCTTGTGAAGGGTCGTAATTGACCGGAAAGAGTACTCTATATCGCAGCGTATCACCTTTATAAACAAATTCCTTTTTCCGGAAAAGTTCATGCTGAGCAAAGAGTGAGGCACTCAACATGGATATCATCAGTAACAACATTAATTTCTTCATGGCATTGTATTTAAACTGTGATTAGATGTTTAGTAGGTAATAACGCAATTAATACGGTAATGTTTGGCAAATGTAGCGAATATTCCATATTATTAAAAAATGATTTTCTGACCATTAAGGTCAAATTTTATTCATGTTATGCGCAGATTATTAAACATTCACCGAAATAACTTTGAAAGATTTTATTTTTGAATCAAAACAGCCTTGAAAACCAACAAAATAACACAGGAAAAATAACGATGAGAAAGTTGATTTTTTAATATTTTTAACCTGAAGCCCTTTGCAGACGCATCGCCGGAGGTAATACTGATGCAGACTGATTGATATTCAAACATTTTTCCACCAGTATGAACCGTCATCTATAAATTTTTTAAGCGTGTGAGGAAAAATTACTTTTTGTTTGTTATACCAAAGTACCACTGAAAGATCACGCCACTATTCGGTGAATTTGTTACACTGATATATTATTTTTCTGAGCCATTAACGATTTTTTATTAATTTTGCACGAAGTAATCCTCCCAAAACTATCAAGTTGAAATAAAACAGTATGAAGGACATAATACCAGCCGTCGATAGAGTACTACTGAAAGCGGAACTGACTTCCAAAACGTATGTAAGACCAACCAATAAAGGTCACAACGAGATATACATCACTACCGCCGCAGCATCACCCAATGTTATGCGTGAGATCGGGCGATTGCGTGAACTGGCGTTTCGCTCGTGGGGAGGCGGCACCGGCAACGAACTGGATACCGACAAGTACGACTTTCTGGAAAAACCATTTAAACAACTCATTGTGTGGGACCCCGAAGCCGAAGAAATAGTGGGAGGATATCGTTTTATAACAGGAGAAGATGTAACCTTTGATTCACAGGGACAGCCGGCTTTTGTGATGTCGCACCTGTTTCACTTCAGTGACCGGTTTATTCGCAACTATCTGCCTTACACCATCGAGCTGGGACGCGCATTCGTGCAGCCCGACTATCAAACGGCCAAAATGGGTACAAAAAGCCTCTTTGCGCTCGACAACCTGTGGGACGGGCTGGGTGCGTTGATCCACCAAAATAAGAAATACCTCTACTTTGTGGGAAAAGTTACGGTGTTCGATACCTATCCGTTGCTTGCCCGCGAGCTGCTCTATCAGTATATGTTTCTGCACTGCCCTGACCCGGATGAACTGGTACGCCCCAAACTGGAAGTACAGGTAAGTGAAGAAGGAAAGCTAAAAGCCCTGGAAATATTCACCGGAAGCGACGCGCGGGAGGATTACAAAGCACTCCAGAAAGCTATCCGACACGAAGGAACCACCATTCCGCCCATGTTCAATGCCTACATCGGGTTGACCGACACCCTGCGCATGTTCGGTTCGATGATTGATCCCGATTTCAGCGGGGTGTACGAAAGCGGAATCATGCTCACCATCGGCGACCTTATCGAGTCGAAAAGGCAGCGCTATATTGACCCCTATATAGATTATCTCCGACAGCTTGTAAACGAAAAGCGGGCAGCACGCCGTGCTGCAAAAATTGCCAAAGAAAAAGAAGCTAATCGTCGAAAATGATTAAGTTTTCCGGGAAGAGGATGGGAAAAAAGCGGTACAATTAATTTAACCACCCTTTATTATGAATGGCCAATTCTACGAATACTCCCGTAAAACTTAACGACCACTTTTTAATTGCTTTTACTGGTTTTCAGCTCTATTTTATATCGTCCACAATGGCTTTTACTGTTTTATCAAACAACGTATCAAAGTCATAATCCTTCACAGCCATTGGTTCGTGGGCTATCAGTTTAATGCAGGTTCCAAGTCCGAACGGAAAACCGCCATACCGGAATACACGCCACGAATCATTGATTGTTACAGGAACCACAAGTGCATCGGGAGCGAATTTACACAAAATTTTCAGCCCGTTGTTGGAGAAATGTCCCGGTCGGCCATCGCGCGAGCGGGTACCTTCGGGATAGATAACCACCGACCGGTTATGCTTCTGAATATATTCGCCCATTTGTTTGAGGGCAGGCAAGGCCTGGCGCGGGTTTTTACGGTCGATTAGCACCGAACCACCGTGGCGCAGGTTGTACGATACACTCGGGATATTGCGTCCCAGTTCTATTTTGCTCACAAACTTGGGGTGATACCGGCGAAGAAACCAGCCCATGGTCATGATATCGAACAAACTCTGATGATTGGCCACAAAGATAACCGGTTTTCCTACCGGTA
>CALMZF010000331.1 GCA_937870645.1 uncultured Paludibacter sp.
ATTGCTTGTGTCTTTGCGACCATATTATTAGGAGTGTTACAAGTAGTATCATCAAAAACACAGCAACAGTTGTTGTCAGGATATTTCTGTTCCTATATAGTAAGGCTTTTTTTTCTGCCTCCGATTTATCATATTTCTTCTCCAACTCCAGTATCCGTGTATCCATATTTTTTTCATTTGTTTGATCCATAAGCTCGTAAGTCTTCCTGTAGGCGTTGGCACTTTCGCTCCATTTCTGCAATTTAGCAGAAATCTCTGCCAGATTTTTATAATACAAATAGTTCAAATGATAGGTACTATCTGATATAGATTGAACAGTTGACCGACTATAATAAAGGGCGCTATCCAGCAGCCCGAGTTTTTTATAGCTGTTGGACATATTATATAAATCAGATAGTGATATATCTTGATTATTTGCCTTTTTAACTTTCAACAATCTCTTTTCTGTATCTAATGCTTTTGAGTAGTTCAAAGTCTTCTGGTAATATACTACTTGCATATTTAATAAATCAATGAAGTAGTAAGTATCCTTCATATCAAACCGGGATAATGTATCCAAATACAGGTTGGCTTTAATATAATCCGGCTTCTTCATTTGATTCCAAAATAATGATCGATAACAAGTAAAAAGGTACAAAGTATCATTCAGTTGCTTTGCATTTCGCAAGGCTAATTGATTATACCTTTCTGATAACGCAGTATTATTATTTTTGTCATGTAACTCACCCAAATAATAATTACACAAGTAGTTTATCCTTGTTTTGGATGAGTGCTTTTTATAAAGTTCCGTAGCTTCTTTCAACGGTTGATACGCCGTGCTGTCGGTTACCCCCATACGGTAACGCCCCAGCCCCAGATACATCAGTGAGTGGGCATACTCCCGGGGAGCCTTGTTTTTGTAATGCTTCAGGGTGGCTGTCGCAGCAGTCATCAGGCTGTCGGAGGTAAACTCCGTGTAGGTTTTATCCTGAGCTATGGTTTGCAGCACGTGCGCATAGGCGCTGTTGAATTTGGAGAGCTTTCGTGATTGTAACTCCTCCAGGCTATCAAGTACATGCGCGGGTTGAATTTCCACAAGACTATCCAGCAAGTCAAGGCGGGTAGTATATCCCTGCTGCCGTTTGGAGTTACACCCCACCAGCACAATGATCAGAACGAACAGAAATGCAGCTTTATTTCTCATAACATATTTTTAGAACTTCATACAAATGTACTAAAAAGAAATAAAATCCGGCATCGGTGTCACTAAAAAAAGGAGTATGAGCAAAGAAATTGAAAAGTTTTATCCTAAAAAAACAAGAGCGGATATTCGTTAATTCTTTTCACTTGCGTAAGAGCGACATTATAGTTTTTTAAAAAGTCAGGACGAACTCAAATTAAGGAGTTATCAGAGGTTGATGCAGAAATTGAAAAAAATAAAGTTGCCGAAGAGCCGCCTTTACAGGATAGATTTTAAAACAGAAAGAGGGTGCCCGTTTAGGAACACCCTCTTTGAACATTAAAATTAATGTAAAATATCTTCGAATTACTGATTTGTCGCTTTGAGTATGATTTGTATATGTTTTTCAGCTTGCGGTTAGCATTGCTTCCTGCTGCTTTATCTTTTTCAGTTCGAATTGTCAACCTTCCTTTTGATCGGTTAGTTTCTCCTTCGCTGATTGGATGCAGTCAGCCATATTTTTCTTCGAATAGCTTTTTTGCTTCGCCAGTTCCGGTTTGTGTTGAGCTGTTTTGATTCAAAACTGCTTTCTTCCAATTTTCGGATCGGGTAAGTTTATACCTGAATGATTTCTCATTTCGGTTTTCATTTAGAGGGGCTTGGCAGGTGTATCAGCTCATAATCCGTTTTTCAGGATTTTCAGTAATATCACCACTATTCTCGAATTCTCATTTTATTAACCTCCTGATAGTTGTTAGTTGTCGCTTATTTATTCCGTTGAGTTTTCAACGATGATGTATAAGGAATGAAGTGGTTTGTATGTCAGCAAGTATGTTGAACTCCCGAATTTTAGCTATTTTTACATAGCCTGTGACTCTGTTGTCTCTCTGCTTGTTACAGCTTCGATTGGCAGAACCGTTCTGGTTGATCATATTGTCGTTTGCTTTTTACGGCTTTACCTCCGGCTGATGTTGCCATCTTTCATTGGTTCTGACTATAATTTCGTGCTACCCGGATTAATTTCTGTCCCTTTTTGACGGGGATTTCCATTTTTTCCAGCGGTACGGAATACTGATTGCTTTCCTGCTCACCTTCGGCTTGCGCCGCTTCGTTCTTTGCAGATTGATTTCCAATGTTCCCATTTTAGTCGTTTCTGCAACCGGCTTTTTTTACTCTCGAAAAGTTAATTCTCTCAGCATTTTCACCAAAAATAAATTTGTTTAGTGATAAACGCCTTTGTCAATTTCTAAACATCGTACCTTTTTTTGACTTTTAATTTTTTGCGCTGCGTCGCCTGAAACTTCAGTCGCAACGTAAAAACATCGCTGTTTTCACTTTTGCCTGCGGAATGTGTACACACATCAAAATATGTGTAGCTGCATTCATGTTTCGGCAACACGGCGTATCTGCCTTCATCAGGCAGAGCTGCGTTTCAGTGAAACGTATTTGGTTGAAAGTCGGATCGGTCAGGAACTCCCACATTGCCCGGGATCGTAAAACTATCGGCTTTGCTATACTACACATTGGACACTTGCGCATCCAATCCGGAAGATAACTATGCTTATAATCAGTGCATCCTTTTTGCAAGATGTAAGTTGAGCTGAAAAATCCGGTTACTGATATTTATTGATTGATTTCTTTTTGATGGTTCAGTTTTTCAAAGAGCACTTCGCATCTTTTCTAATGCTATGAGCCGTAACTCATGTTGCAAATATAACATAGCAAGATATCGTTTTGCAAATTTTTTTACCTGTTTGTATCAACAAGTTTTCAGTTGAGTTATCAACAGATTTATCAACAGGAAAGCCATTGATAATGAGTGTGATAAGAAATGTTGTTGATAAGTGCTTACTAGATTATTTTCAAATTTCTTTTATTTATCAAAAAAATGCCTTTTTCCCTGTTTTTAATTAAACTGTAAGTAATCGATAGATCTCAGTTCACTTAAAATTCGCTTTTGTGAAAATATGTATTTGTATAGTCGTGATATACAGCGATATAAGGCATCGAACTTTAATTTATTTAGGAAATAATCAGTTTGTCAGCTATAAAAAAAATTAATAACAAAAATAGAAACAAGTTTGATCTTCCCACTAATATTTATCGTCAAAAAACTTTAACTTTGCACTATAAAAAAACAAGATATGGCCAAAAATAGAAAACAGCTTCCAATGCTTGAGAATGTGACAATTACCGATATTGCAGCGGAAGGTAAGGCAATTGCAAAAGTGAATGATGTGGTGGTGTTTGTGCCGTTTGCAGTGCCGGGCGATGTGGTGAATTTGCAGGTGACACGTAAGAAAAGCAGCTTTATGGAAGCTCGCGTAACTGAACTGGTACAGGCTTCAGAAACCAGGCAGGAACCGTTTTGCGAACATTTCGGCATCTGCGGTGGATGCAAATGGCAGATTTTACCCTATTCCGAACAACTCAACTATAAACAAAAGGAGGTTGAAAATAATCTACGACGAATAGGGAAAGTGGAACTGCCCGAAATCTCCCCGATTAAAGGTTCAGCTAAAACCATTTTTTACCGCAACAAACTGGAATTCACTTTCTCAAACCGCCGCTGGCGCACTTTTGAGGAGATGAATGCGGCTAAGGAATTCGACACGATGAATGCAGTTGGTTTCCATATTCCGGGTATGTTCGATAAAGTGCTGGATATCAACAAGTGCTGGCTGCAGGACGATATCCAAAACCAAATCCGGAACGAAATCCGCAGTTATGCCTTGCAGAATAACCTGACATTCTTCGATTTACGTGTGCAGGAAGGTTTTTTGCGCACCATGATGGTTCGCACCACATCCACCGGTGAGCTGATGATTATTCTGGTGTTTTTCCACGAGGACAAAACCGAAAGGGAAAAATTGCTGCAACATATTACTGATAAATTTCCGGAAATAACCTCGTTATTATATGTGATTAACTCCAAAGCCAACGACACCATTACAGACCAGGAAGTGTTGACTTTCAAAGGCAACGATAGCATTTATGAAGAAATGGAAGGGCTGCGCTTCAAAATCGGTCCGAAATCATTCTACCAAACCAATTCAGAACAGGCATACGAACTGTATAAGGTTGCCCGCAATTTTGCAGAATTGTCCGGCAACGAAGTGGTTTACGATCTCTACACCGGCACCGGCACCATAGCCAATTTCGTGGCTCGCAACTGCAGCAAAGTGATAGGGATAGAGTATGTACCCGAAGCCATCGACGATGCAAAAGAAAATTCAGCTCTCAACGGAATTGAAAACACCCTGTTTTTTGCCGGAGATATGAAAAATGTGCTGAATGCGGAATTTATTCGTACTCACGGTAAGCCTGATGTAATTATTACCGATCCACCGAGGGCCGGCATGCACGAAGATGTGGTGAAAGCCATACTGGCAGCCGAACCCGAACGAATTGTGTATGTGAGTTGTAATGCGGCCACACAGGCGCGCGATTTGAGTTTGCTCGACGAAAAATACCGCGTTACGGCCGTGCAACCGGTGGATATGTTTCCGCACACACATCATGTGGAGAATGTGGTGAGATTGGAGAAGAGAATTTAATTGCCAGCCCACTAACCCCAGCCTCTCCCTAAATCCCTCCCCAAAAGGGAGGGACTTTTAAAAGAGGGGGAATGAGAGTGAGATATTTTATTGAAGAAAAATGATTACGTGAGTAAAATAAAAATATTTATTACATCTCAGTTATTGGTTTTTATTATTTTTGTAGAGAACGAAATTATTAACTCATTTTAAAAAACATAAATGAACCTGTTATCCCAACTGCTGGAAGAAAAAATGATGGGTCTGAAAGGTGGTTTGTATCATCAGACACAAATCAGGCTGGCTTTCAATTCGAACAGGATTGAAGGCAGCCGGCTTTCGGAAGAACAGACGCGTTATATCTACGAAACCAACACGCTCCACCTCGAAAATGGCGATAGTACAGCAAATGTGAACGATATTATTGAAACTGTAAATCACTTCCTTTGTTTTGATTATATGCTCGATGTAGCCAGAGAACCATTATCCGAAATTCAAATCAAAGAGTTTCATAGATTATTAAAAAATGGTACATCTGATGCCCGGAAAACATGGTTTCGGGTGGGCGAATATAAATCTAAACCAAATGTGGTAGGCGGAATAGAAACGTCGCTCCCAAAAGATGTACATACTGATATGAGGAATTTATTAAATCAATATCATCAAAAGGAAAGTGTTACCTTGCAAGATATTGTAGATTTTCATTATCATTTTGAAGCCATTCATCCATTTCAGGATGGAAATGGAAGAGTGGGGAGGCTGATTATTTTCAAAGAATGCCTGGCAAACAACATATTGCCTTTTATTATTGAAGATGAGAATAAATTTTTCTATTACAGAGGCTTGAAAGAATATCCACGAGTGAAAGAATTTCTCACAGATACATGCCTTTCGGCGCAGGATGATTACCTGAAAATGGTAGAATATTTTACAAATAAATGAAAGGAGACTAAATATTATGGCCAGAAAATACGATTTTGTAGTGGTTGGTGGCGGTATAGCCGGCATCAGCTTTGCGCTGAAAGCTGCTCAGTACGGCAAAGTGGCACTTCTTTGCAAAACTACCCTCGAAGAAAGCAACACCTCCTACGCGCAGGGTGGGGTGGCTACTGTGATGTATGAGCCGGATAATTACGAGAAACACATTGAGGATACCCTCATTGCCGGCGATGGACATTGTGATAAAGAAGCGGTGGAACTGGTGGTGAAAAATGCACGTGCACAGATTGATCAGTTGCTGGAGTGGGGAATGGATTTCGACAAAACTGACGACGGCAAACAGTTTGATCTACATAAAGAAGGTGGTCACTCCGAATTTCGTATTCTGCATCACAAGGATAATACCGGATTTGTAATTCAGG
>CALMZF010000332.1 GCA_937870645.1 uncultured Paludibacter sp.
ATGGAAAAAATTATCATCCTCGATTTCGGTTCACAGACCACACAGCTTATCGGACGACGTGTGCGTGAGTTGAACGAATATTGTGAAATCCTGCCTTACAATAAGTTTCCGGAAGATACCAAAGATATTAAAGGGGTAATTCTCTCAGGAAGTCCCTATTCTGTGTACGATCCTTCGGGTTTCAAGACCGATCTGAACCGGATCAGGGGCGTTTTTCCTGTGTTGGGAATTTGCTATGGTGCTCAGTTTATGGTGCACACTGATGGCGGCAAAGTGGAAGCAGCCGGTAGTCGTGAGTATGGCCGCACCTACCTGACCAAAATTGATCCATCCGACGAATTGCTCAAAGGTATACCCGACGGCTCACAAATCTGGATGTCGCATGGAGACAGCATAACCGTCATTCCGGAAAAATTCAAAAAAATAGCCAGCACAGCTGATGTTGAAATGGCGGCATACCGTATTGACGGAGAAAAAACATGGGGTGTGCAGTTTCACCCGGAGGTGTTTCATACTTCCGATGGAATGCTGCTGCTGGAGAACTTCCTCGATATTTGCGGCTGTCGTAAAGAATGGTCGCCCGCTTCCTTTGTGGAAAGTAAGGTAAAGGAGCTTAGGGAACAGTTGGGAAAAGATAAAGTTGTACTCGGTATTTCAGGTGGTGTTGATTCATCGGTTGCCGCAGTTTTACTAAATAAAGCAATCGGTAAAAATCTTACCTGTATATTTGTGGATAATGGATTGCTTCGCAAGGACGAATTTCAGAATGTACTGAAAGATTATGAACATCTTGGTCTGAATGTTATCGGTGTCGATGCTAAAGATTATTTCTACAACGCGCTGAAGGATGTGAAAGAGCCGGAACGGAAACGCAAGATCATTGGTTCTGCATTTATTGATGTTTTCAATCAGGAAGCTCACAAAGTAAAGGATGTGAAATGGCTGGCTCAGGGTACAATTTATCCCGATGTTATCGAATCGTTATCAATTACAGGTACTGTCATCAAATCACATCACAATGTGGGTGGTCTTCCTGAAAAAATGGATTTGAAACTTTGTGAACCCTTACGACTGCTCTTCAAGGATGAAGTTCGTCGTGTTGGCAGTCAGCTTGGCATGATGAGCCATCTCCTCAAGCGTCATCCCTTCCCCGGACCGGGACTTGCGGTGCGTATTCTGGGCGATATTACCCCCGAAAAAGTAAGGATACTTCAGGAAGCAGATGATATTTTCATCAGCGGACTTCGCGAGTGGAATTTGTACGATAAAGTTTGGCAGGCAGGAGTGATATTGCTGTCTGTACAATCTGTAGGAGTGATGGGAGATGAGCGCACCTATGAAAATGCTGTGGCGCTTCGGGCTGTGACTTCAACCGATGCTATGACAGCCGACTGGGCGCAGCTCCCCTATGATTTCCTGGCCAAAGTTTCCAACGAAATTATCAATAAAGTGAAAGGTGTCAATCGCGTAGTTTACGACATCAGTTCCAAACCACCCGCAACCATTGAGTGGGAGTAAAAGCCCCTCCAACCTCCCCCAAGGGGAGGCTAAATATGCTTTTAATCAAGTAAATAAGTTTAAGTGTAAAAAACCAAAATCCCCCCTTCAGGCCTGTCCCGAACTTGTTTTCGGGAGGGTTAGGGGGCAGATATGATAGATACCCATTCACATATTTATTCCGAAGAATTTGATGCCGACGGCGACGAAGTAATTCAACGTGCAAAAGAAGCCGGTGTAACCAAAATCGTTCTTCCCAATGTCGATGCTCAATCGTTGCCACGAATGCTTGAACTGGAAGCTCAATATCCTGACTATTGTTATGCCGCGGTTGGATTGCACCCTGAAAGTGTAAAGGAGAATTATCAAATAGAACTGGATATAATCAGAGAGGAACTCGAACGAAGAAAATATCTTGCTGTAGGCGAAATAGGCATTGATTTGTATTGGGATAAAACGTATCAGACGGAACAAATACGTGCATTTCAAACTCAGGTGGAATGGGCGATTGAATTCAATTTACCTGTCATCATTCATGTGCGTAATTCGCATAATGAAACAATTCAGGCACTCAAACCCTACTCAGGCAAGGGCTTAAAAGGGATTTTTCATTGCTTCGGAGGAACTCCGGAGGAAGCCGCCGAGATATTCAGTCTGGGTGATTTCAAACTGGG
>CALMZF010000333.1 GCA_937870645.1 uncultured Paludibacter sp.
AAAACATCACGTATAAAGATAAGGACGAATTGCTGGTGCTGCCCGAAATTTATGCATTCATGGCTGAAAGGATTGCTGCAGCTCAAAAAGGAATGGCATCTTACGAAATGATTAAGAAGTTCACCCTCATCAAAATACCATTCACCATCGAAACCGGCGAACTGACCAATACCCTGAAGATACGCCGGGCTGTGGTACAACAGAAATACAAGGCACAAATTGAGGCGATGTACAAGACCCCCTAACTCCCTACCGTGTCCCGTCCCGAAGCTTCGGGATATCGGGAAAGGGGAAATAGGATGGGAGCTGGTTAGATTGAACTGAAAACCTTCAAAAATGAATTGAATGGTATATTACGCTCTCAGGCTGAGATTTACAGTGATTTTTTTACTTTAGGAAAAAGCATCATCCTGATAGGATTATTTTCTATTTATTAAACAACAAACACTAAAAAATAATCATCACGAAACGTTCCCGTTTTGGGAACTATTTACTATCTTTGCATCCTTATTCATACTATGGAGAGAATATTTGCAAAAAGTACGTTGAAAAACTTTTGGGAAACACATCCCGACACCGAGCAATACCTGAAAACCTGGTACGATACAGCCATGAATTCCAACTGGAAGACACCAAATGAAGTTAAACAGACATACATAAATGCAAGTATTTTAAAAGACAGTCGAATTGTATTTAACATCAAAGGTAATTCCTATAGACTGGTAGCAAGATTCAACTATGAAAAACAATGGATATTTATCCGTTTTATAGGATCTCATGATGAATATGACAGGATTAATGCCAATACCATTTAAACGTTCAAGACATGGAAATAAAACCAATAAAAACAGAATCAGACTACATCCGGGCATTGAAAAGACTTGAAATAATATTTAATGCTGAAATCGGAACAGCCGAAAGCGATGAAGCAGATATACTTGGACTATTGATTGATGAATATGAAAAAAAACAGTATCCGATTGAAGCTCCCGATCCGATTGAAGCTATAAAAATAAGAATGGAAGAAATGCAGCTTAAACAGATAGATCTGGTCAACGAGATAGGTGGAAAAAGTAGGGTGTCGGAAATTTTGAACAAAAAGAGGAAACTGACTGTTGAAATGATCCGTAAGTTAACCACCAGATTAAACCTTTCACCGGAATTATTAATCAATGACTACCAACTGACAAGATAAAAATACCACTGGCGAATACTCCCGGGTAACCTTAACAATTATCAATTTTCTTGCTAAGGTTACAAAAAAGCAGTACTTTTGCAGAAAATAAGAAATTAGTATTAACAACATTCTAAATAATAAACAATATGGTAAGTTACAAAGAATTAGGCTTGGTTAACTCCAAAGAGTTATTCCGCAAAGCCATTGAAGGAAAATATGCAATTCCTGCATTCAACTTCAACAATATGGAACAGTTACAGGCTATCGTTTCAGCTTGTGTAGAAACAAAATCACCGGTTATCCTTCAGGTTTCGAGCGGTGCGCGCAAATATGCCAACCAGACATTGCTCCGCTACATGGCTCAAGGCGCTGTAGAATATGCTAAAGAACTCGGATATGCAATTCCTATCGTTCTTCACCTGGACCACGGCGACAGCTTCGAACTTTGCAAAAGCTGCATCGATTATGGTTTCTCCTCTGTGATGATCGACGGTTCACACCTGCCTTACGAAGAAAACATCGCACTGACTAAAAAAGTGGTGGAATATGCTCACGCACACGACGTAACCGTAGAAGGTGAACTTGGTGTACTGGCAGGCGTGGAAGACGAAGTATCGGCCGAACACCATACCTACACCGAACCAGACGAAGTAGTTGACTTTGTTACCCGTACCGGTGTTGACTCACTGGCTATCTCTATCGGAACATCACACGGAGCTAACAAATTCACCCCCGAACAATGCACACGTGACGAAAACGGACGTTTAGTTCCACCGCCACTGCGTTTCGATATCCTCGAAGAAATCGAAAAACGTATTCCAGGCTTCCCCATCGTACTGCACGGATCATCATCGGTTCCTGCCGAATATGTTGAAACTATCAACAAATATGGTGGTGCACTGAAAGACTCAATCGGTATTCCTGAAGAACAACTTCGTCACGCAGCTTCATCGGCAGTTTGCAAAATCAACATCGACTCCGACGGTCGTCTGGCTATGACAGCTGCTGTTCGTGAAATGTTTGCTACCAAACCGGGAGAATTTGACCCACGCAAATACTTAGGTCCAGCCCGCGACGAACTGAAAAAACTCTATATGCACAAAACTCAGAATGTACTGGGTAGTGCAGGAAAAGCATAAAAGAACACCCCACCAACGGCCCCCAATCCGCCAGCTGGCGGAGGGCTTGAAGACAGTTGTTGTAAAAATTAAAACCCAACCTTACCGAATATATTTCGGGACAGGTTGGGTTTTTTATGGTAACAGACCCCACCCCGGCCCTCCCCAGGGGGAATAGCCCCCAACCCCCTCAAGGGGGCTTGAAGACAGTTGATGGCTTAAAAATTCAATTGTTTTCAATTTCAACCAGCGTCGTACGTGCGACAGTATGGTAAAAAACCCCACCCCGTCAGCTGGCGGAGGGTTTGAAGACAGGTAAGGTATAAGTGCAGCAATAGACCCCACCCCGCTGTGTCCCGCTTTAACGGGAACCCTCCCCAGGGGGAGGGAGAATGCAGCAAAGAAAATTGTATGGGACAAGTGGTTTCCTAACCGCTTGATAGGATTAGCGCCGTAGGCGTGATTGGGGATTATAGAAATGAATAAGAACTTGCTCCTTTACCGGAACAAGCTCTTACGCTGATAAAACTATAAACTAATCTAACTATTTTTTCTTTTGTGGCGTATCGACCTATAAAATTACTTTTCCGGTACGATTGCCTACTTTAACGAATACAACGCCTTTGGCATTAACAGCCAGGCTATTGTTACCGCTGATGGCAGCAGTACTCAGCACTTTCTGGCCTACGGTATTGTACACTTCTACCGTTTCGCCTTCAGCAGCTTCGAAGTTGATTTTACCATTGGCAGCAAAGAGTTTCAGGTTTTGTTTTGGAGAGGTTACACCAGCTGTTAAATCAGAAAGTATCATATTATCCCAGTTAACAATTGCAGTTTTATATGTACGGAATTGAAAATCAAAACCAACTGCAGTGCTAGGTGCTGTGAAATCTGCGGTATATGTTTGCCATGAACCTTTTACATCGGGTAAATAGGCAGTACCAGAAGAACTCGTATTACCGGACCTGAGTTTTGCATAATCTCCAGTAGCAACTAATTCTGTTTCTGAAAAGTAAGTTGTAGCATCCTTTTTGTAGTTACACCAAATTCTAGCATCTGTACCATCACCTGATTCAATGTAATACTTTGCTGTCAAAGTATAATTATGACCAGGTATGATAGTAACACTTTGTGCCATATTATAAGCTCCACTTGCAGCAGAAGCATCAATTTTAATTGATTTAGTTCCTTCGGTAAATAAAGTA
>CALMZF010000334.1 GCA_937870645.1 uncultured Paludibacter sp.
AGTCGTCGTTGAGCAGAAAGCGGCGCATGTCCGGATTGTTGATAAAACGTATACCAAACATAGCGTACACTTCGCGTTCATTGAGATGAGCAGTTTCGTACAAATCAGTTACGGAATACAGCAGGGGATTTTCGCGGTCGGCTGTTGCGGTAATGACTACAAGTTCCTTCGACAGATCTTTGGAGGAGGATAATAGATAGATCACACCTAGTTTTTCGCCCCAATCCATTCCGATAAGACTGATCAGGTAATCGAAAGGAAGTTTAGTGTTATTATATAGTGCCTGCAATAAGGGATGGAGTTGCTTCGGCTCAACAGTCACGGTAAGTTTCTGTTTCTCTTCAATGACAGCATCACTTACTGTACGTAAAATTAGCTCTTGTATATCTTTCATCTTATTGGAATATGATGATTTTAATATTATTTATCAGGATTTGTTTTTGTGTCGATAATTTCACCTGTTTTCGGGTCAATCAGCGTATCGGGATTGTATTCGCGTACCGGACGCTGATTGTGGAAGAACCGGTCAACCTTTACTTTGCGTTGCAATTGCAACAATCCATAGAAAAGCGACTCGGGACGGGGCGGACATCCGGGAATATATACATCCACCGGAATGATTTTGTCAGCACCGTTTACCACATTGTATGAATTAACGAACGGACCTCCTGAAATGGCACATCCACCCATCGCAACCACATATTTTGGCTCGGCCATCTGGTCATATACACGGCGAAGCAGCGGCCCCATTTTATTAACAATAGTTCCGGCAACAACCATTAAATCAGCCTGACGGGGGCTATTACGTGTGACTTCCATACCAAAACGGGCCAAATCATAATGAGCAGCAGCGGCAGCCATGAATTCAATACCGCAGCAACTGGTGGCAAAAGCCAACGGCCAGAGAGAATTGGCACGACCCCAGTCAATCAGTTCATCCAGTTTACCAACGATAACATTCGTACCACCGGCATTCAACTCGTCAATATACTGTTGCAGCGTGTCATTGTCCTTAAAATCTTCGCCTGCAATTCCTTTTATGTAAATCTTGTTTACGTCCATTTCAACACTCCTTTCCTCCATGCATAGGCAAGACCTAAGCCGAGAATTATGATAAATATCAGAATACTAACCAGTCCCATTACACCAAGCGACCGTACCACGGTGGACCAGGGGAAGAGGAAAATAGTTTCAACATCGAACATCAAAAACAGGATAGCGTAGAGGTAATAACCAACTCTGAACTGCATCCAGGATGTACCGTGTGTTGGAAGCCCGCATTCATAAGGCTCTCCTTTTTGAAAATTGTAAGATTTTGGGGAAATCAGTAAAGCCAAACCAAGACCGCCGAGAACCAGCGTCATTCCTGAGAGAAGCACTACCACGAATAGTGATAAATTAGTCATGCTGTTTTATAATTTGTTTTTTGATTACCGGATTGATCGAAGATCTGATATTGTAAATTGCTGTTTTGTAAGTGTATAATTGCAAATTCAATCAATCCGATGGATTATATAAAGCCTGTCAGAAATTTTGTGCAAATGTAAGGAATATTTTTTGGAATGAAGAATATAAAATAGTTAATTTTGTAAAGTGGAGTTTGCAAATTAAGGTATTTTGAGGTTCAAATTATTTTATGTTATAAAGGTAAAATTTCAATATGAAGAATAATTAATTAATTATTTTAATATATGAAAGTAATCCTTCTGGTTTTACGAACAAATGACGAAAAAATGATTATAATACAGAAAAATGAAATACACGAGAAATTAACTGCTCAAAAAAATAAAATCCGGATTAACTGAATAATCCGGATTTCCAACCTAATCTAAAAAAAACCACCAATCTAATCTAATTTTTTAAACCACATAAGTTGTTGAAGCGGTATCGCCACCACGGCCTGTCCAGTTGGTATGGAAAAATTCTCCTCTGGGCTTGTCAATTCGTTCATAGGTATGAGCTCCGAAATAATCCCGTTGTGCCTGCAACAGGTTGGCAGGCAGACGTTCGGTACGCAGTCCGTCGAAGTAGCAAAGTGCAGAGGTTAGAGCAGGCACAGGAATTCCGTTGGTGAGTGCAGCTGCACAAACGCGGCGCCATCCGGCCTGGGCTTTTTCCACTATGTTTTTGAAATAGGGGTCAAGCAACAGATTATCCAGTTTAGGATTATTATCGAATGCTTTTTTGATATCGCCCAAAAAGACGGAACGGATGATGCAGCCACCACGCCACATCAGGGCAATGCCGCCGTAATTGAGGTTCCAGTTATATTCTTTGGCAGCTTCCATCATCAGGTTGTAACCCTGAGCATACGAAATGATTTTTGCTCCGAACAGTGCATCTTTCAGGTCTGCAATCATTTGTTTACGATCTCCGTTGAATGTAGGTGCTGGTCCGCTGATGGATTTTGATGCCAGTACACGCATATCTTTCTGAGCAGACAAGCAACGTGCAAATACCGACTCGCCGATTAACGTTAATGGAATACCAAGGTCAAGCGCCGAAACAGCTGTCCATTTACCGGTTCCTTTTTGACCTGCTGTATCCAGAATTTTTTCTACCAACGGCTCTCCGTCTTCATCCTTAAATGCAAGAATATCGCGGGTAATTTCTATCAGGTATGAGTCCAAATCACCCTTGTTCCATTCTTTGAAAACCTCGTGCATTTCGTCTGCAGTCATGCCCAACAGGTCTTTCATTACCTGATACGCTTCATTGATGATCTGCATATCGCCGTATTCAATGCCGTTGTGTACCATTTTTACAAAATGTCCGGCACCATCTTCGCCTACCCAGTCGCAGCAGGGTACATCGCCTTCCACTTTTGCAGCTACTGCCTGGAAAATATCCTTCACAGCAGGCCATGCCGCGGGTGATCCGCCGGGCATCATTGAAGGACCGAGCAAGGCGCCTTCTTCACCGCCCGAAACACCGGTTCCGATATAAAGTAATCCTTTGCTTTCAACATACTTCGTTCGACGTATGGTGTCAGGGAAATGTGAATTTCCACCGTCAATAATAATATCGCCTTCTTCCAGGTGCGGAATTAACAGGTCGATAAAATCATCCACCGCTTTTCCGGCTTTTACGAGCATCATCACTTTGCGCGGACGTTCGAGTGAATTACAGAGTTCTTCTATTGAGCGGGCTCCGATAAAGTTTTTGCCGGCACCCCGACCGGAGATAAAATGATCCACTTTTTCGACAGTACGATTGAACACTGCCACGGTGAAGCCTTTGCTTTCCATGTTTAACACCAGGTTTTCGCCCATTACGGCCAAACCAATTAATCCGATGTCTGCTTTTTGTTTCATAATATTTATATGTTATTATTGAATGATCTATTCTTAAAATAGTAAATTGAGAATGAGTTTAATTACTTAAATCCTAAGTCTTTTAATTTTTTTAATATTTTGTTGTCAATATTCGATGCTTTAATTGAAAAGGCCGGAAATTCCCTCCGTACCGGATAATCGCCACGCTGTTGCTCGAAATTGGATG
>CALMZF010000335.1 GCA_937870645.1 uncultured Paludibacter sp.
ATTATGACCCGTTACCTCAACTACAATACAATTCTTAAATCCGAATTTTCCGAACGTGTTCAGAAAATCTCGGTCAATGCCGGCTTCACCTGCCCCAACCGCGATGGCAGCAAGGGAACGGGCGGCTGCACGTATTGCAACAATCAGAGCTTCAGTCCGGGATACGCTAAACCGATAAAATCAGTCACAGAGCAAATTGAAGAAGGTATCGCTTTTTTTCATCATAAATACGAAGCGCAAAAATACCTGGCCTATTTCCAAAGCTACACCAACACCTACGACAAACTGGAAAATCTGACACGGATTTATGAGGAAGCCCTGAAAAATCCGAAAATAGCAGGCATTGTGGTGGGCACACGGCCCGATTGCGTGAGCGATGAATTGCTCGATTATTTTGCCGAACTGAGCAAACGGTACTACGTGATGATAGAGTACGGTGTGGAAAGTACCTGCGATGATACACTTCAGCTTATCAATCGCGGACACGATTATACCAGCGCCGAAAATGCTATCCGGAATACCGCAGGGAAAGGACTTCGTACAGCTGCACACCTTATTCTGGGTCTGCCGGGTGAGAGCCGGGAAATGATACTTTCGCACGCCGACAACGTGTCAGAGCTGCCACTGACAGCCATCAAACTGCATCAGCTTCAACTGGTGAAAGGCACCGTGATGGCCCGTCAGTACGCAGAAAATCCCGAAATGTTCAACATGATGACAGCCGCTGAATACATTGAGTTGGTGATTGATTTTCTGGAAAGATTAAATCCGGAAATAGCGGTAGAGCGATTTGTATCGCAGTCGCCCGAACAGTTGCTTTTAGCTCCTCACTGGGGATTAAAGAACTTTGAATTCGTACATAAAATTGAAAAAAGGCTGAAGGAAAGAAATACGTGGCAGGGAAGACTGTTTCGGCCCCCAACCTCCCGAAACAAGTGCGGGACAGGCTCTAAAGGGGAGCCAAAGAATTAGAATAGCCATCAATATTATAGTATGAACAATACTAAGATAAAAATAAAAATTCCCCCTTCAGGGGGTTAGGGGGCAACCATCAAAATATCCATCACATCTACATCATCGTTTGGATTGTTTTGGTGCTCGCGAATACATTTCCTTATTTTTGTACGGAACTTCCAGCAAGTCATAGGATTAAGTCCGAGTTCTTCAGACATTTCGCCCACCGTCATTTTTCTTTTTTGGAAACAAACGGAATAGATGATTGAAAAAGCCTTGTTGAGAGGAAATTTGCAATTGTGAAAAATAGTATTGGCTGTTGCAGACTCTTCTTTTTTGCACCTCGTACAGCGCCGGGATGCATAGGTTTTTCCACTGCAGTAGTTTGTATGACCGCAACTGCGGCACACGAAACCATTTTCCCACTTTACATCGGCCAGAAACTGCATAACTTTATCACTGTCTTCGCATAAACTTAATACAAATTCGGGCTGGAGGTCTTTTTTGAGCATCGTCGTAACGTTATTTTTTTCGTTGATTAATAACAGTCAGAATAATAGAATTGTTTTCAGTTTACAAAATTAGTGATTTTAAACGTCATTCCCAAAATAAATCCTTCAGACTTTATATTTCATGTTTCAGATTTTAGTCTAATTATATTTTTGAACAAAATCACACTTACAATATCTTGAACTTTCGAAAAATACAGTTTTTTTTCCATAACTTTATACCCTCAAAAAGAATTACATTCAATAAAAAAATATTAAAAAATCAGTGATATCTTTGTAATATGAAAGATTGTTCATATATTTGCTAAAAATTTCAAACAGTACATTAAAACAGCATTTAAACAATTTAAAACAAGATGTTGATTGAAAATAATCCCAATATAATCGCTGATCCAAATTCACTGAAACTAAAGGTTGCATCCATCAATGAGCGATACACTAATCTGAGTGAAACCACTTGCTGTTTGTCGTGCGGCGGTGCCATCAATCATGCCGTTGTACAGCCCGGTGAAGTTTGTCTGGACCTGGGTAGCGGCCGTGGCAACGATGTAATACGCATGGCGGAAGAAGCCGGTGAAAATGGTTTTGCTTACGGCATCGACCTTTCGGACGGAATGGTAAAAAAAGCGCGTACAAATCTGGATAAATTCGGGGTAACGAACGCCGAAATCATTCAGTCGGAAATGGAAAGTCTGCCGTTGAATGACAATTCGGTGAACGTAACCATTTCCAACTGCACCATCAATCACAGTTCCAACAAGGAAGCGGTGTGGAGTGAGGTTTTCAGGGTGTTGAAACCGGGCGGACGATTTGTTGTGAGCGATATTTATGCTACTGCGCCCATTGCCGACGAATACCGCAACGATCCACAGGCTGTGGCCGAATGTTGGGCAGGTGCCGTAACGCGTGCCGAATACCTGACTATGCTCGAAGAAACAGGTTTTACGAACATAAAAATTCTGGAAGAAAGTGAACCCTATGCCAAGGGAATGGCCGAAGTGGCGAGTTTTACGGTGTACGGGGAGAAAGAATAGAACTGACTTGCCCCCTAACCCCCTAAAGGGGGGAAAAATATAGGTAGGCCAAACTCATTTATAACAAGAAATTTTAAGCAATAACTTTTTCTTTTATTTTAATATCAATTTTTTCCCTCAGACATTTCCCCTTTAGGGGATTAGGGGGCTTTTTAATCAGGCTATATTAATCTATAATAAATTCAAAAAGTATGAAAAGTGTAGTAAAAAAGGGTTGTGGATGCAAAACCGGCAAAGAACAGAAACAAGCACAATGCTGTGCCAAAGTTTCGAAATTCGTAGCCGGCTGCCACGACTAA
>CALMZF010000336.1 GCA_937870645.1 uncultured Paludibacter sp.
TTTTCGAGTTCAACCAGCTTAATTGAAAAAGAACCGATATTACTTCCATTTTTTCCAAACAAGGAGCCAAAAACATTTTTACTGCTTGCCTGTCCTACGTTGTAATTAAGCATCCTGATTTCCGGATATTTTTTCATCCATTCATCATTCAGTTTCTGACAAACATCTCTTGTGAGCTCCATACGTGTACCTACGGGCAATTCTATTGTTGTTGAGATAATACCACTATCCTGAGCCGGAAAGTTTTCGGTACCGACCCACCCCACTATCATTGGCGTGACACTGATAAAGAAAAATAAAGTGGCAAAAAGCATGACTGACTTTTTGTGACGAACCGCCCAGTTAACTATCTGAGCATATTTCTTGTCAAGGTTGTCCAACAGTCGTTCTATCGGTCCATATATCATATTGAATCCCTTGCTTCTATTGGGGTTGAGTCTCAATAACTGTGACGAAAGCATGGGAGTGAGTGTGAGGGCACATATCATGGAAATGGTAATAATAATCGTTACCATCCAGCCCAGCTGCGCAAACATTACTCCGGCCATACCGCTTACCATCGTCAATGGAAGGAACACGGCAATAATGGTGAGCGTAGAAGCTACGATTGATAGCCCGACTTCATTCGTACCGTTGATGGCTGCCGGCTTGGGTCGGCCGCTCCGTTCAATGTGTGTGGTGATATTTTCGAGTACCACTATCGCATCATCCACCACAAGCCCTATAGCCAGCGACAACGAACTGAGCGAAATGATATTCAGCGTGCCACCGGTAAGGTACAGGTAAATAAAAGCCGAAATCAAAGATATGGGAATAGTAAGAATAATGATAACCGTAGCACGCCAGCGCCCAAGGAAAAACAACACTACGAGCATTACAAATAAGAGTGCAAATAAAACGGTTTCTTCCAAACTGCTTACAGTACGCAGAATATTTTCTGACGTATCCATAATCACATTCAGTTTGATATCTGATGGCAGAGTTTTCTGAATGTCGGGAAGATTTTTTTTCACTTCAGTGGCTATCTGCACGGTGTTGGCTCCGGACTGTTTTTGTACAACAATAGAAGCACCCTGTGTTCCGTTGGTAAAGCTTTCCTGCATGCGTTCTTCGTGTTTGTCGCTGATGACAGCCACATCCGACAAGAGAACTGTTTTTCCGTTATAATTTCCCACTACAATATTATTCAGTTCAGAGGGATCCTTGAATTCTCCCTGTACACGCAATGCGTAGGTATCGCTGCCTACATCCATCGATCCGGCGGGCGTATTCACATTTTCCATCCGGATATACTGTGCCAGTGCTTCCACCGTCAGATGATAGGCTTCCATTTTTACAGGATCCACAAATACCTGAATTTGCCGCTGAGGAGCTCCCGAAATGGACACCGATCCCACACCATTGATACGGGCAAGCGGATTACCCACCTTATCGTCCAGAATTTTGTACAGTGCCGGCAGACTTTGATCAGCTGTCGCTGTGATTACCATTACCGGTATCATGTCGGTGCTCAGTTTGAATATTATTGGACTTCCAGCACCCGCTGGCATGATTGATTTTACAATATCCAGTTTATTACGCACATCATTGGTGACCACATTCAAATCCAGCCCGTAATCAAACTCCATGGTAATAATCGAAGTATTTTCCTTTGACACAGAAGTAATATTCTTCAAATTAGAGACCGTATTTAATGAACTTTCGAGCGGACGGGTAACATTTGTTTCAACATCCGAAGCACTTGCACCACTGTAAGTTGTCATTACCATAATGGTATTGGTTTCTATTTTAGGCAAGAAATCTATCGGCAATTTATTGTAGGAGAAAATACCCAGAATAACCACCGCAATAAAAATGATCGAGGTCATTACAGGTTTTTTAACCGAACTTTCGTATAAACTCATATTAATTTATTTAAAATTTTATTTTTCAACATTTAGAAAAGTCTTAGCTTGATTAAGCAAACAGACTACCTTAAAGTCTTGATTATCAAAAAGTGTTTATTTAATAATTTCGACCATCGATCCATCGACCAATTTGGACTGTCCAGCCACTACCACCTGATCACCGGTACTCAAACCTGACAGTATTTCATATTCATTGCCAATGCGCTGCCCCATCTCAATTTGTTTGTAGGTTACTTTTCCGTCATTGTACACAAATACATACCGGGCTCCCGAACCAGCCTGTTTTATTACCGATAAATCGGGTACTACCACACGGTTAGCATATCCGTAATTTACAATGACGCGTCCAAACATGCCGGGGCGGACTTTGCTATTGCTATTAGGCAGTTTGATTTCTACTGTAAAAGTGCGGGTTCGTTCATCGATGGTGGGATAAATAAGGCTTACATTTCCGTTGAACCTTTCGTTGGGGAATACATCAAAACTCATATCAACACCCATACCCACTTTAATTTTGGAATAATAGGATTCGGATACATTGATCAAAATCTTTACAGGATTGATTTGCATCACCGTAAGCACCGGCAGTTGACCCGAATACATATCGCCGTTATCGTAATTGCGTGCAGTGACAATGCCGCTTATAGGACTTGTGAGATATGTGTTTTCGTTTAGATTTTTCAGTGTGTTCTCAGCTTGTTCCAGTTGAACCTTCACATTATCCACATCCTGTTGCGAAGCTCCACCTACCGACAATAATTCAGAAACACGGTTGTAATTTCGGCGAAGATTATCTATCTGAGTTTGATAGTTTGCCAGATTGGCTGCATCCATCTGCACAATTCGCTGTCCTGCTCCTACCCGGCTTCCCACATCTACCATTATTCGGCGGATACGTCCGGGTGCCGATGGTGCTATATTATTTTTAAACACAGGTTGAACAGTTGCCGGATATTCAACAATTTGCGGTACATTTTTTTCGGAAACTTGTGCTATTTTAACCGGAATTTTCGCATCGGAAGATTGGGTCTTGGTTTTATCAGATTTTGTACATGACGTACTGCTCAAAGCAATGGCAAGTAAACTGATTGTAATAAGTTTAAAGTTTTTCATATTTTTGAATATTTATATTTTTACGTTTAATTAGTTTTTTCATTTCCGAGCAGTTTTTCCAAATCTGCTTTTGCCGACAGGTAATCAAAAACCGACTGATTGTATGATAAGCCGGATTGTTGGTAGGCCAGTTCGGCATTAGCTACATCAAGGTAAGTTCCGGCTCCCACTTCATATCGTTTTTGGGATATTGCCATTGCTTTTTCGGCCTGCGAAAGCGCCACTTTATTGGACTCTATGAGTTTGATAGCTTTCTGCATATTATTGATAAAAGTCATAGCCTGCAGTTCCAGTCCCCGTTTCAGGTTGAGTTTCTGATCCTTCAGTTCATCAATCTGAATTTGCATTTGTTTGTCCTTGAAGTAGCGCTGCCCTCCCTGAAAAAGTGGAATGGAAAGTACTAACCCGATATTGGAAGTGGGAAACCAGCGGTGATCTCCGGTGAAAATAATATCATCGTTGGCATATGACATGTAATTGTAATTAAAACTGGCTGCAAGCGTAGGCATCCATGACGCGCGCTGGAGTTTCGATGACTGGTTGAGTTGGCGGGTTTTAATGTCAAATTGCTTCAGATCAGAATTTGAAGCCAGTGTGGTAGTATCAATTTTCAGTACATCGGCATACATTTTATTCTCATAATCTGACAAATTGCCTTCCACTTTAATTTGTTGATCGATATCCATTCCCATCAGCATTTTAAGTTGTAATTTGGTCAGTTCTACCGCATTTTCGGCAGCCGAAAGATTTGCGGCCACATTGCGCAGTTGAACTTCGGCGCGAATTGATTCGAATTCTGATACTACACCCTGTTTGAATTTATTCTGAACAATCCGGTTGTTTTCGGTTGTATTAGTGAAGGTGCGCATGAGAACTTTGTACGAGTCCTGAGCCATCAGAATGGTATAATACGCTTTCGATACCTGGTTGACAAGCGAAATCTTGGATGATCGTGCGCTTTCCAGTGCCAGCTCCATATCGAGTTCCGACATGTTAATGGATTGCCAAAGTGCCGGTGCATACAAGGGCAGGGAAGCCACGAGACCCTGTGTAGAGCCATTGAAGGTGTTGTCCTGACCCACTTCTATCCCATCAGGATTTGCAGGCATACCTGGAAAGGAAAAAAACATTTTTTGTTTCTTTAGAGTTCGTGCATACGATAATCCAAGTGAAATATTGGGCAATAACGCTCCGTATTTCTCTTTTTTATTATATTCCACCCTTTTTATTTCTTTGTTGGCTATCCGAATTGTAGGATTCTCGCTCAGTGCAATGTCAAGTGCCTGCGGCAAACTCAGAACAATGGTATCCTGGGCGGCAATATTGCCTGCCAACATTAGTCCTAATATAAATAAACCGGTTTTTTTCATTATCTAAATATTTTATCTGTTTAATCTTTAAGTTTGTAATAATTTTCGTTCATGTACTTATATCCATTATCGTTGGTGATAAGTCTTACAATTAAATCAATAAAAAAATCCACCAACTGTTTTTTTGTAATTTTAGGCGAAGCTTTTTGCATTTGCTCAAAAGTTTCCCGGATTTGAATGGAGTGAAACAGTGATACAAGCTCCACATCTATATCCTCCCGGTAATAACCTTCTTCTATTCCTTTTCGTAGATTTATTTCAAAACAATTGCGTATCCGGGTCGATTGTCGCTCCTTGTATTTTGTGAAAGTAGCCGGATAATACTTTTCCAGATCGTAATGAAATGTTAGCGGGGCTTTATCAATGCTGTTTTTTAAGTCCTTGATTATAATAATCAGAGCATCAATCGCATTCTTGTTCTTATACGTTTTTTCAAAATTGTCAGTACTGACTTCAGACTCATAATCCAACACAGCTTCTATAAGACATTCCTTTTGGGGAAAACGGCTATAAAATGTCTTTTTTGATATATGTAATTCGTTGCAGATATCATCTACTGATATACTTCTAATCCCGAAATTTTTGAATTTTTGATGAGAAGTGTGAATTATATTTTCGGCTACTGTATCCATGTTTGTTCTTGATTGTGCAAAACTATATAAAAAACAGGTAACAATGATTATATTTCAAATATATTTTTGTTAAATAAATATTATGACATTTTATATTGTTGATATACAGTTGTTTGCAACCAACCGATTGGAAACTATGATAATAATTAAGTTTCCTGTTTCCCCACAAAAAAACCTGACTAAATCAGGTTTTTTTATTCTTTTTGAATTTATGAGTTAATTTCGTTTGAATAATTTCAATATAGCATTATTCAGTTTATCGCCGAAAGTGAGTTTTGGCATATTCTTAAACTTGTTTTTATTACGTTCGTATCCATATCCGTATCCATAACTGGATGTGGCCGAAGTACCATTCAGAATAAGTGCCATACCATTCAATCGTTTTTCTGCATAAATTTCATTGATCAGATTGCTTGCTTCGCGGGGCGTATGATCCTGACGAGCTACGTAGATACAGTTATCGATTACCCTGTTCAGCAGATATGTGTCAGATACGATGCCTATTGGTGCAGAGTCAATGATAATGTAGTCATATATTTTTTTCAGTTCCCGTACAAGTTCATCCAGTCGGGGACTAAGCAGCAATTCTGAGGGATTAGGTGGAACCGGTCCGGCAGGGATAACATCCAAATTGTTGTTATAACCTGAAGGCATGATGATGTCGCCAATCTGGCAATCTGTATCCGACAGGTAAAGCGTCACACCATTGCTGTTTACGTTTGATAAATGCATATAATCCCTTAACACAGGATTGCGAATATCCATACCGATTAATACTACTTTTTTATTGAGCAGCGCCAGCGACATGGCTGTATTGATAGAAATAAATGATTTCCCTTCGCCACTGATGCTTGAAGTAATCAGAATTGCAGGATTTTTCTTGCTTCCGATGATAAATTGAAGGTTGGTACGTACCAAACGAAACATTTCAACAATAGGCGTTGTTTTTCCGGCTTGCACCACTACTCTATCGGACTCTCGACTTATGCAGATACTGCCCAGGAAAGGCGGATTCACCGTTTTTTGGAATTCTTTGGCATCCTCAATTTTATTATTAATCAAATCACGCAGGTAGATATATAAGAATGGGAATAGTAATCCTAAAATGAGCGCCACCAGATAGATAATCATTCTTTTGGGTGAAACCGGTGTGAGTGAAGGATATGCACGATCGATAGTTCTGGCAGCGGGAGCGGTACTTGCCAGGCTCAATGCATTTTCTTCTCTTTTTTGAGCCAGAAAAAGATACAGGTTTTGTTTGATTTCCTGCTGGCGTTTTATTTCCAGGAATTGTCTTTCCTGGGTAGGTACAGCTTTTATTCTCGAATTGAACTGAGCATCCTTTCGGGTAACGTCATTTTTGGCAATTTTCAGTCCAGATTTTACACTTCCAATACTTTCGAGAACATTGCCTCTCAGGGCTTTTATCTGTTGCTCTATTTGAATCAATACGGGATTTTTTTCGTTGGCCGACTGCGACAATTTCATCCTTTCCAGTACAATAGCGTTGTAATTGAGGATTAATTCCATCAGCGATTTATCTTCCACGCCAATGTTGGCAGGAATTAAGCTGTATTGATTTTTGGCATCCCTGATATAGCTTTCGATATATTGTATCAGGTTTAGCTGCGTTTCCAACTCGGCAATCTTTTTTTCGTATTCGCTGGCTGATGCCAGATAAATTCCGGCTTCAGAGGCTATATCGGTGAGGCTATTGGCTTTTTTGTAAGATTCAACCTCAGACTCCACATCAAAAAGCTCTTTTGTGATCAGTCGCAATCGGTCTTCTATGAAATTGCCGGTGTTGGCAGCTACGATATTTTTATCGATGATTGCGTCCATATTGTACAATTCAACGATTTTATTCAAAATATCTTCCGCTTTTTTGATATTGAATTCAACAATTGAAATGCGAATGGCATTGGATTGCTTGTTGACAACCGATACATTCAGTTTTCCGCGATATTGCGCCAGCAGGTCTTTTTTGGGATAGACATTGATTTTGTACCTCATCCCGGGTTTTACCGATGACAGTGATTTTAAGCTCAATACGCCTGCAGGAGTGCTGAAGGGTTGCTGGATATTATCTAAAGTATAAGTATTTTTCCAATCACGTCCATATTTCACACTTACTTTTACAGAACCTGTACCTGTTTTCAGGGTTATTCGGATGGGTGCTTTCAGTGAATCGGCAAAATGATTTACAAGGTTAAGTTTAAAGGGAAGTGTATGATATTTTTCAACGTATTTAAGACCGGTTTTTTCGAAATACTCAACCTCAATTCCAAGTGTATCAATTACCTGATTTATTATTTTATTTGAATTAATCACCTGAATTTCATCATCAACCACACGCGAAGAACCCATTAATCCGAAGCTCTCCATCATGGCAAGCTGAGAAATCTGGCTTGAATTATCTTCGTTGCGGAGCAATATTACCGTCTGTACCTGATATTTATTATCCGTTTTTCTCAGATAAATCGTAGCTACTATAAAAGCAATGATTACTGCCAGCACAAACCAATACCATTTCTGAACGTATCTGGTGAGTAGTTCACGAAGATTAATTACTTCTGTATTATTAATGCTATTGTTAATGTTATTATTATTTTTCTCCATAAAAATTTATTTTCTAAAAAAAGAACTACAGCAAAATTAATCCGGTAAATTATTTCTTTGAAATAGAGTAAATAAGTGTAACCAGGGTAGCCAAAGTGGATAAAGAGGACAAGTAAAGAGGGATATCCTGTGAAGATATTGATTTCACGGTATTTGGTTCTACATAAATCACATCGTTTTGTTGTAAATAAAAATAAGGTGATTTGAAAACCTCGTCTGAATTGAGATTAATACGTGCAAATTCGAGCTTACCATTGTTGTTGCGGGTGAGTAATACATTATCGCGGCGACCATAGGCTGTCATATCGCCGGCAAGACCGAGAGCATCCAATATGGTCACCCGTTCGTTGGTAACCGGGAATTGACCGGGACGAAGTACTTCACCCAAAACCGTAATTCTAAAGTTGACAAATTGTATATTTACGATTGGGTCTGCCACATGTTCAGCTAACTTATTTTTAATAAGATTGCCGGCTTCGGTTAGTGTCAGTCCTTCCAGTTTGATTTCGCCCAAAACCGGAAAATTGATATTTCCCTGTGAATTAACAAGATAGGATTGTAAAACGGGTGATGCATAAATCTGATCGGAGCCGGGCGATGCAAATGAGACAAAAGGCAGGTTGTAAATGGCCACAGCATTGGGGTCAAGTGCCGAAACAGTGATTGACAACCGATCATCAGTTAATATTCTTGCATCCGCTCTTTCATTTTTGAGCTGCGCATTGATACTTTCGGCCGAGGAAGCCGTAACGGTATTAAAATATGCCAGTTTTTTTTGAGTGGTACAGCCGGTAAATATCAGTAAGGTTGATACTATTAATATTATGTTGATTTTTTTCATACCTGTTTTAGTAAGCATTTTATGGATTGTAATTAGTACAAAACGGATAAAACAAACTTTGCAAAGTTAGTTAAATTATCAGTATAGCACAAATATCGTATTAGATTCATAAATAATTTTGTGTTTTTAATATCAGGTAAAAAAGAAAAATTGAGTTATTTTCAGTTTTGAGTTGAAAATAATTCAATTTATTTTACCTTTACATATTCCTGCATCATTATCATGTAGAGTTTACGCAATAAAAAAAACCAATGTTTCAATCAAATTCAAAATAATTAAACACATCAATATGGAAATTAAATCGTATATCAGAGACCATGAGACCCGCTTTTTGAACGAACTTTTCAGCTTAATCTGCATACCGAGCATTAGCTCCCATGCCAGCCGGCAGCCCGACATACACCGATGTGCCGAACGATGGAAGCAGTTGCTTGAAGAAGCCGGCGTCGATATAGCCGAAATTCTGCCTACCAGCGGCAATCCGGTTGTATTTGCTTCGAAATTAATCGATCCGAAATTGCCCACCGTGATGGTTTACGGACATTACGACGTGATGCCGGCTGAACCGTTGGATTTGTGGGATACGCCACCCTTCGAACCCGAAATACGTGATGGAAAAATTTTCGCACGGGGTGCCGACGATGACAAAGGTCAATCATTCATGCATGCAAAAGCTTTTGAGTATTTAGTCAGGACAAATCAGCTGAAATGCAATGTGAAATTCATACTGGAAGGTGAAGAAGAAATCGGATCGCCCAGCCTGGAAGAATTTTGTAAAAATAATCTGAAAAAGTTGAAATGCGATACGATATTGGTATCTGATACCAGCATGCTATCGGCCCATACACCAAGCATCACTACCGGATTGCGCGGACTGGCCTACTGGGAAATAGAGGTTACAGCTGCCAATCGCGATTTGCATTCGGGAATTTTTGGCGGTGCAGTAGCCAATCCTATTCTTGAACTAACAAAAATACTTGCACAGCTCAAAGATAAAGACGGTCGAATTACCGTACCACAATTTTATGACGACGTCGCCGGAGTTACGAAAAGTGAACGGGAACTCATCGCCCAAATACCCTTCGACCTGGAAGAATACAAATCCAATCTGGGAATAAAACAGGTGTTCGGAGAAAAAGGGTACAGCACCATTGAGCGTACCGGAATTCGTCCGGCGCTGGATATTTGTGGAATATGGGGCGGCTATACCGGCGAAGGAAGTAAAACGGTGCTCCCGTCAAAAGCGTATGCCAAACTTTCGGCACGGCTTGTACCGCATCAGAAGTATGAAAAAATTGCCCGACTGGTCGAAAAACATATTCTGAAAATTGCCCCAAAATATGTAGACGTAAAAGTCAGACAGCTTCATGGAGCCGAAAGTTATGTCTGCCCCATAGAATCTGAGGAATACAAAGCTGCCGAAAATGCCTACACAAAAGTTTTTGGCGTACGACCGCTACCGGTTCGGCGTGGCGGAAGCATTGGTGTGGTACCCGTTTTTGAAAAAATATTAAAAGTTAAACCGATACTGATGGGATTCGGATTGGAGTCGGATGCTATACATTCTCCCAACGAAAATTTTCCACTTGATTTATTCGAAAAAGGAATTGAAACAATCGTTGAATTTTACAACCAATTTTCAGAAAAAAGATAATCTGTTGAATATCATATATCTGTAATTTCAACGTAATATATTTGAAACAATTTAGTTTTTTTTGTGCCAAAATGTTTGGAAAAACAAAATTAAAGTACTACGTTTATTGCACCAAAAATTAACATTAAAGTATTAACTATAAAACTTCATTTGCTATGACAAAGACAGTAACTTTTAACGAATTGCGCAGAATTAAAGATGCACTGCCAAGCGGGAGTATGGCCAAGATTGCCGAAGAACTTGGTCTGGAAAAACAAACAGTAAAAAATTATTTCGGCGGTAGTGATTATAAAGAAGGGAAAAGCGTAGGACTTCACATTGAACCGGGACCTGACGGAGGAATTGTGCAACTGGATGATACAAGTATATTGGAAGTAGCGCTTCGGATGCTCGAAGAAATTAAATGAAATAAGTAAGTGAAACAAAAAAAGCAGCGGTTTTCGCTGCTTTTTTTTGTTTATTGATACTTCTGCTATAATCCTTTTTCGGATAAATACCGTTCTGCTTCAATAGCAGCCTGACAACCTGTACCGGCAGCAGTAATTGCCTGCTTGTAAGTTGGGTCTGCCACATCACCGGCAGCAAAAATTCCTTCAATGTTAGTTTTGGGAGTTCCGGGGATGGTTTTAATATATCCTACTTCGTCGGTTTCTATCCAGGGTTTGAAAATGCCTGAATTTGGGGTATGGCCGATAGCCAGGAAAAATCCGTCAACTTCAATATGAACTTTTTCTTCATCGGGTTGACCACGGCGTTTAACCAGGTCAACTCCCTCCACTACCTTATCGCCGGTCAGACCAAGAGTTTCATGTTCAAAGAGAATTTCAATTTTAGGATTTGTCATTACCCTTTCCTGCATGATTTTAGAAGCTCTCAGGTAGCTTTTACGTACAATTAAATACACCTTATCAGCTATATTGGCTAAATAGGCAGCCTCTTCGGCGGCAGTGTCACCACCACCTACTACGGCGACTTTGCGTTTGCGATAGAAAAATCCGTCGCAGGTTGCGCAGGCCGAAACTCCCGAACCTGCATATTTCGTTTCATCGGGCAAACCAAGGTATTTGGCCGTAGCACCGGTGGAAATGATAATCGTTTGCGCTTCTATTACTTTTTCACCATCAATAGTCACTTTGTACGGTGTTGCGGATAAATCGGTTGCCGAAACCATACCAAAACGGATATCAGCGCCGAAACGGACAGCTTGTTTTTTCAGATCTTCCATCAATTCGGGTCCGGTAATTCCTTCGGGATATCCGGGAAAATTTTCTACTTCAGTCGTTGTTGTTAATTGTCCGCCGGGTTGCATTCCTTCATACAAAACCGGAGCCAAATTGGCTCTGGAAGCATAAATGGCTGCAGTATATCCGGCAGGGCCTGAGCCTATGATCAGGCATCTTACTTTTTCGTTCATATTTTTTTATGTTTAATTTTATTATTATTTTTGTTAGTAATTATTTAAAATACAAAGCGTTAATTCATCATTCAGCTTAAATTAACGCATTGTTTTATTCTAATTAAAAATATAAAATGATTACCTCAAATCATTGATTTCAATATCCTTGTATTTTTTTGGATTAAAAACGAAAGAAGAATCCAATATTTTCAGTCCGGTTTTGAATTGTGATAAAGTCAGGGTGCTGATCGCACCTTTTCTATCGGTCAACTGAACAAACAACGGATAATTATTGCTTTTGTTCACGTTTACAAGTATTTTTTTTATCGTTGAATTTTGGTCTTTTGGTGTCAGTTCTATGGCATGAACTGTTTTTGACGGACTTTTTTTGGAAAATTTAATGATCGATTTGTTTTTATAAGCCGACAGTACAGCCAGTGGATTGGTTTCGGCCAGTTCCTTTTCGGTTGGATTAGTAATTGATACTTCATTCACCGATGTCATATAGGCCGATTGAGTTTTTCCATCAAAATACACATTCATTTCATCAGTATTGAGGATAAACTTATTTTCTTTCATTGTAAAGTTGCCTTTTATACTTTGAGCTTGTGTGGAAGTAGGTTCTTTTACCGTCATTACAAAATTGGTACTAATAGCATTTGTTTTGAGCAAATTCATCATGTCATTTACCACCTTTACGGCATTGGCACTGCTTTGCGCATAGGTGGCAGGGAAAATAAAAAGTGCCATTAACAAGGTGTAAACTATCTTTTTTGTTTTCATTTTAATGATAATTAAATGTACAACAAGAGTGATGCAACTTGTATGCCAAATTTAAGTTGCCTTCCAGTTACTGACAAAATGTCAGTAACTGGAATAATATATTTTGTTTTTTGGAGAAAAATAAAAAAGGAGATAAATACCGGCTCTGTTACAAATGTTTCAGTATATTTTCCAGTTCATATTCAGTCTGCACGAGTACCTGCCGTGCTTTGCTCCCTTCATTTGGACCTATGATGCCTGCTACTTCCAGCTGATCAGCAATGCGGCCGGCACGGTTATAGCCGATAGAAAACTTGCGCTGAATCATGGATGTGGAGCCCTGCTGACTGGCAACTATCAATCGGGCTGCTTCTTCAAACATCGGATCGCGCTTGCTCATATCTACCGATGATGTATCAATACCTTCACTTTCAGGTCCCACATATTCGGGCAGATAAAATGCTGTTGGATATCCGCGCTGATTGCCAATGTATAGTGCGATTTGTTCCACTTCGGGTGTATCTACAAAGGCACATTGCACACGTATTAGCTCACTTCCCTGCGAGAAAAGCATATCGCCTCTGCCCACAAGCTGATTGGCACCTGGAGCATCCAGAATGGTACGTGAGTCAATCATGGATGAAACGCGGAATGCTACCCGGGCCGGGAAATTGGCTTTAATTGCGCCGGTAATGATATTGACCGAGGGCCGCTGTGTGGCAATTATCATGTGGATACCCACCGCGCGTGCCAACTGTGCAATTCGGGCAATAGGCATTTCCACTTCCTTGCCGGCTGTCATTATCAAATCGCCAAATTCATCGACGATCACTACAATG
This sequence comes from uncultured Paludibacter sp., assembly GCA_937870645.1. Classification (GTDB taxonomy): domain Bacteria; phylum Bacteroidota; class Bacteroidia; order Bacteroidales; family Paludibacteraceae; genus UPXZ01. The sequence continues at coordinate 13,134 of CALMZF010000336.1, forward strand.
TAAGGCAGGAAGCGGTGTCCCTTTTCGGGATTCAACTCCCGGTTTACAAATTTCTCATTGTATTCCTTTATATTCCTTACATGCGCCTTTTTCAACAAATCATACCGGTCGTCCATTTCCATGCAAAGCGAATTGAGTGTTTGAACCACTTTACTTGTATCGGTTATGATTGCATCTTCACCATCGGGTAGTTTGGCCAGAAAATGTTTTTCGATGGCAGCGTAGATATTAAATTCCACCTTTTTGGGGTCAATGAGAACAAATTTGAGTTGCGAAGGATGCTTTTTATAAAGCAGCGATGTGATGATCGCATTTAGTCCCACTGATTTTCCCTGACCGGTAGCACCAGCTACCAGCAAGTGTGGCATTTTGGTCAGATCGACCATGAACACTTCGTTTGTAATCGTTTTTCCAAAAGCAATGGGCAACTCGAATTTTGCTTCGGTAAATCGTTTGGAACCAATAACCGAATTCATGGAAACTATCTGAGGGTCATTATTCGGCACTTCTATACCGATTGTACCTTTACCTGGTATGGGGGCAATGATACGAATACCTGTAGCAGCTAGGCTGAGCATGATATCGGATTCCAGATTTCGGATTTTAGATATTCGAATACCCGATTTCGGCACAATTTCATACAACGTGATGGTAGGCCCAACAGTGGCTTTTATGCTGTCAATTTCAATTCCAAAATTTCGCAAGGTGCTGATAATCCGGTTTTTATTGGCTGTCTGTTCCTTCATATCTATCTGCATATCATTATCGGATCCGTACACTTTCAGCAAGTCTAATGTAGGAGGATTGTAGCTTGATAAATCAAGGGTTGGATCATATTTTCCCAGTTTAGAGATATTATAATTGGGATCGGAATTTTCCTCTTCCTCATATTCCTCCACCGGATTTTCAGTTTCTTCCTTGTGCGGATTGGTTACTTCAAATCCCACCGTATCATTTGGATCTTCAACATCATCCGTAAATTCTTCATTTTTATCCGTATCATCCACAACGGTTTTGTATTTCAATGCTTCAGCAGCAAGCCATTCTTCGGGAACAATTTCGGTTCCAACAGCTACAATTGGTTCATTATTTTCATTATATGCCGGTGTTTTGTCCTTGATATGGAATAAATTCCGAATCATCGGAATGGTTGCACTCCACACCACAATCATATAGATAAGCAGTGAAGCCAGTATTATGAGCAATGCACCGGGACGACCTACATACGAGTTGAGTTCGGTAGCTGTGAAAGTGCCATGCTGCCCACCCAACGCAAAAAAGGAAGGTTGAAGTGAGGGTAAAAAATCGGTGAGGTATCCCAGTGTAACTGAAGTCCAGATTAGCCAGAAAAATAAGTGGAAAAATGCTTTCCAGATAGAGACCAGTTTCACTTTCATGAGCCGCAGAGCTGCAATGAAAAGAAAAATCAGAATGGTAAATGCTGAAACTCCAAACCAGTTATCAATCAATGTTTCCGAAATATAAGCTCCCATCACCGATGTCCAGTTCTGAACTGAACTGCGTATTTGCAGTGAATCCCTAAAACTGATATTATCGAAAACGCTTTTGTCGGCAGCTCCCGTAAAGAAATAGGATACAAATGACAACAAAGCATATAATACAGCAAGAGCTAATAATATCCCCAGTATGAAGCGAAGTTTTTCATCTTTGATGAAATGAATTATTTTTGTAAACAAGCCCGGCTCCGTGGATTTAGGTTTGCTGCGGTTTACCGGCTGCTTCTCGGCTATGTTTTTTTTGACTGGTTTTTTTGGAGGCATACTCTATTTTTATCGGGAGGTAAATTGTTAATTTTTTATCATTTATAATCTTAACTAATTTGCAAAATTACGAAAAATGAATGGCAATATAAATGCTTTGTGTTAAATTTGCCCAAAATTATTTTACTATGACCAAAAAACAACGTTTTCAAAATATTATTGCCTGGTTTGAGGAAAACCGTCCGGTGGCGGAAACCGAACTTCTGTACAAAGATGCCTACAGCCTGCTGGTGGCTGTTATTCTCTCGGCACAGTGTACTGACAAAAGGGTAAATATGGTTACTCCCAAGTTGCTGAACGACTACCCTGCTCCGGAAGCTCTCGCAGCATCGACACCCGAAGTAATTTTTGAATATATCAGATCAGTGTCTTATCCCAACAACAAAGCCAAACATCTGGTTGGAATGGCGCAGAAACTGATACGTGATTTTGGGGGTGAAGTGCCCGATGAGGTAGATAAACTGGTCACCTTGCCGGGTGTGGGCCGAAAAACCGCCAATGTGATAGCCTCAGTAGTGTTCAATAAACCTGCAATGGCTGTAGATACACATGTTTTTCGGGTTTCAGAGCGACTGGGATTAACGACAAATTCCAAATCACCACTTGAGACAGAGCGGGAACTTGTAAAACATATTCCTGACGAATTAATTCCAAAAGCACATCACTGGCTCATACTCCACGGGAGATACGTTTGCTTAGCGCGGAAACCAAAATGTGAAGAATGCGGACTGAAGCAGTGGTGCAGATATTTTGAGAAAAACAATTTGCCAAAAAAATAAATTTTCATGCATTAATAAAAGTTTGCAGCCTGATTCCGGATTTCAATCTCTTGTATCATGCAATTATCTGTACGGCTGCAAACACCTATACAGTCGTTGTTACTAAAAAATTGCATGATTCACCATATTTTTTTGTATTTTTGTGGCAAAATAAAAGCGGATAATTTATGCAAACGAATGTATTGAATGCAGCCATGAAATATGGGTTGATAATGGGGCTAATTTTTTCTGTTAATTTTTTACTTTCTGTTACGGGCAATCCCATAATCACACTTCTTGGATATTTGGTAGTGGCCGTCATTCTGGTTCTCACATACAGGTTTTCGGTAGCTTATCGTGACAAAGAAAACGGAGGAACAATCACTTTTGGTCACGCATTTTTCTTTATTTTGTTACTTTTTCTTTTTGCCGCTATTATATCATCGTTGATCAAGTTCATCTATTTCAAATATTTGAATGTTGAATATCTTCCTCAATTACTCGAACAGAGCATAACGGTGATGAATCAAATGCAGGAACAGTTTCATTTTAATATACCCGATGATTACTACCAAAACATGGAAAATATGATGAACCCGGCAACCTATACCCTGCAGTTTATTTGGGTGAATGTCATTTTGGGTGTATTTGTGGGTCTTATCATGGCGCCGTTTATCAAAAAAAATAAAGATATTTTTGATAACACAGATGCTAACTAATTATATATCAACGATAATAAACAAATAACACACTATGGATATTTCTGTTATTGTACCGTTGTACAACGAAGAAGGTTCACTTACCAAACTCTTCGAGTGGATTGATAAGGTGATGACCGAAAACAAATTCAGCTACGAAGTTATTTTTATCAATGACGGCAGTACCGATGGTTCCTGGAAAGTGATAGAGGATCTGAAAGCTCAATCACCCAACGTGAGCGGCATCAAGTTTCGACACAATTATGGCAAATCACCGGCTTTGTATTGTGGTTTCAGAGCTGCCAAGGGCGATGTGGTGATCACCATGGATGCCGACCTGCAGGACAGTCCTGATGAGATACCTGAATTGTATTCGATGATAATGAAGGAGGATTACGATCTGGTATCGGGTTGGAAAAAGAAACGCTACGATGCCAAGCTGACAAAAAATCTGCCCTCGAAGTTATACAATGCCACCGCCCGCACCGTAACCGGCCTCAAACTGCACGATATGAACTGTGGATTGAAGGCTTATCGCCACGATGTTGTGAAAAATATAGAAGTGTATGGTGAAATGCACCGCTACATTCCCTATCTGGCAAAAAATGCCGGCTTTACCAAAATAGGCGAAAAAGTGGTGGAACACCGCAAAAGAGAATTCGGAAGTTCAAAATTCGGAATGAATCGGTTTGTCAACGGCTACCTGGATTTAATCACCCTGTGGTTTCTGTCCAAATTCGGTAAGCAACCTATGCACTTTTTCGGACTTATCGGAAGTCTGATGTTTATCCTTGGTCTGCTGGCTGTGATAGTGGTTGGCGCCAAAAAACTCATTGCCCTGAGTTCGCACATTGCATCACCGCTGGTAACCAGTAGTCCCTATTTTTACATTGCCCTCACAGCCATGATATTAGGCACATTGCTTTTTCTAACCGGATTTCTGGCCGAACTTGTTACCCGTAACGCACCCGAAAGGAACAATTATAAAATAGAAAAAGAAATCTAATAATCTTTATTTCTACTCTTTCAATAGTTGAGTACAAATTGATTATGATCATTCAATGAGACAATTACTATTAGTTGGTTTTGGCGGATTTCTGGGAAGTATAGCCAGATATCTGGTCGCTAAGCTTAACCTGACCTGGAATTTTCACGGTATTCCAATGGGAACACTCACCGTCAATATCCTTGGAAGCATACTTATTGGATTTTTTCTGGGTATTTTCGTCAATAGTGATTTACTCAATACAAACCTGAAATTATTTCTCGTTGTGGGTTTCTGCGGCGGATTTACCACCTTTTCATCCTTTACTAACGAAAATTTTATTTTGCTACAAAACGGACAATTCCTGACAGCATTTGTCTATATTCTTGGAAGTGTGCTCGTCGGAATTCTCAGTGTTTATATTGGTTATTTAATTTCTAATCTACTATAAAAATGGAAAGCGAATACAGCATTTTGAAAGTATACGTCAGCAATACCGACAAATACGGAATGAGTTTATTCTACGAACACCTGGTAATGGAAGCTTTCAAAAACGGAATAGCCGGAGTAACTGCTTACCGGGGGATTACAGGTTACGGCCTGAGTAGTAAAACAATTTCTACCAGCAAATTTTGGGAGATAAACGAAAAACTGCCTGTGATGGTGGAAATGATTGACCGTACTGAAGTGCTTGAAGCCTTTTTTGAACATATCGAAAAGGATGTAAAAACAATGGGTAAAGGCTGTCTGATATATATGCAACCTATTGATGTCAAAATCCATCAATCCGGTAGAAAAAGATAGAAACTATGTGGACCGAAATCTTAAAATACACCCTGCCTGCAGTGTTGGTGATTGTTGTAACTTATCTGCTGCTACATAAACTTTTCAAAAATGAGGGTGAACGCCGACAATATGAATTAAAAAAAATTAACCTTTCGACCATCACACCGGTGCGACTGAAAGCCTATGAAAGACTGATGCTACTGCTGGAACGCATCAACCCAAACCGTTTTCTGATCAGCAAAGTGGAAGCAGATATGAACAGTCTTGAGCTTCACGGTACACTGCTTAGGGAAATAAGGCGGGAATATGAGCACAACTTATCCCAGCAGATTTACGTAAGCAACGAACTTTGGGAAAGTATAACCAATGCGTATGAAAATTTAATTCAGTTAATTAACACCTGTGCTGCACAATGCCCGGCTGAAGCACCTGCCTCTAAATTGGCTACAATGATAATCACGGTGTACGAATCGGTTGAAGAGACTGCACTGGATGCTGCCCGACAGGCTTTGAAAGATGAAGTAAAAGAAATTTTTTAATAAAAAAAATGAGAAAATTTAATTTATGGCTTATTCTGGCTTTACTATTTGGTATAGGATGGTCATCATGCTCTACCGAAGAAACCTGCCGGAAAAGTAAAACAGTACTCCTGGGTGCTAAATTATACCAGGATACTCTCAACACAAAAACCAATCAATACGTCACACTCAGCTACAAAGCCGATAGTCTGACATCGCTTGGAGTGGGTGTTAATATGTATATCTACAAAAGTGCAAAAGATCTGAGCGAAATAAAACTACCATTGGACAAACTTCAGACACAATCCAGATTCTCAATAAAATTCAATGAAATATATGACACAATAACGGTTGTGTACCACAATACAGATGAATATATGTCGCTCGAATGCGGATGTGTGCGTACACACACTATTGATACGGTACTGACTACCAATCATATCATCGAAAAAATTCAACTATCCAAACCAATCATCAACACTACTTATGTCGAAAACATTAAAATATTTATTGCTAAGTAGTCTATTGGTTTTCAGTGCGATAGCCACAGCCCAACAATCAACGACAAACGCGACAAAATCAAAAACGTACATTCAGGAGAAGAAAGATACGTTAAGTGTACCTCTCTGGCAGGGTTTTATGGTGGAGTTCGACGTTGAACCTCTGATAGAAAATGTCATTCTGAATAATTCAACCTATACAGCCTACACCTATCAGGGAAATATACAGGGAAACCTGAAAAACGCTTATTTTCCGGTAGTGGAAATTGGTTTGGGAGGTGCTTCCAAATCTTTGACAAATAGCCACAGCTATCAGGGCGATGGAATGTATGGGAAATTAGGAGTCGATTTCAATTTACTAAAGCCAAAACCGGGAACCAAAATCATTAAAAACTACTTTCTGGCTGGTGCAAGACTTGGTGCATCTCACTTAAACTACACAATCGACAACCTGACTATCGCTAACGATTACTGGGGAGGAACCGAAGATATAAATTATTCCAGGGCGACGACCAAAGTCTGGTTCGAAGTAGTTGCCGGAGTGCGGGTTAGTTTCTTCAAAAACATTTATCTGGGCTGGAGCGTACGCAATAAACACCTGCTAAATCAGGGAAAATACGGTTCTCCAAAACCCTGGTATATACCCGGTTACGGCATTGGCAACTCATCGGCGTGGGGCTTTAGCTACGTGGTGGGATATCATTTTTAATAAATTCATTACATTAAACCTATAGTTATTATGCACACAACACAAGATTTGAATCGCGCTGCGGATAATATTCGCATTCTGGCAGCTGCCACAGTCGAAAAAGCAAAATCGGGACATCCCGGCGGTGCAATGGGTGGAGCTGATTTTATCAACGTATTGTATTCCGAATTTCTGGAGTACGATCCCGAAAATCCTTACTGGGAAGGTCGTGACCGCTTCTTTCTGGATCCGGGACACATGTCGGCCATGCTTTATTCCGTATTGGCACTCACCGGCAAATTCAGTTTGGAAGACCTGCAACAATTTCGTCAATGGGGAAGTGTCACACCCGGGCATCCGGAATATGACCTCTCCCGCGGTATAGAAAACACCTCAGGTCCGCTGGGTCAGGGACATACATACGCAGTAGGTGCAGCTATTGCAGCCAAATTTCTCAAAGCACGTTTTGGTGAAGTGATGAACCAAACCATTTATGCATACATTTCGGATGGAGCTGTTCAGGAGGAAATCTCACAGGGTGCAGGACGTATTGCCGGTCACCTGGGACTGAACAACCTGATAATGTTTTATGATTCAAACAATGTTCAGTTATCAACATACACCGATTCGGTAACAAGCGAAAATGTAGCCCTTAAATATCAGGCCTGGGGATGGAAAGTCATTGAAATTAACGGCAACGATGCCACAGAAATCAAAGTGGCACTGCGTGAAGCTAAAAATGAGAAGGAAAAACCGACCATTATTATTGGTAAAACCATCATGGGCAAAGGAGCTGTTGCTGCCGATGGTAATTCATTCGAAAATGAAATTGAAACACACGGTCAGCCGCTGGGAGCCAGTGGTGCATCCTTTGCCGACACCGTAAAAAATCTGGGTGGCAACCCCGATAATCCTTTTGTAATTTTCGAAGAAACAAAAGCTATCTACGCAATCCGTGAGGCACAGTTGAAAGAATTGATGGCTGAAAAAAAGCAGGCTAAAAAAGAATGGGAAACCAAAAATCCCGAATTAGCCGAAAAACTGATTCAGTTCTTTTCGGGTAAAACTCCTGAAGTAAACTGGGATGCCATCGAACAAAAACCAAATCAGGCTACCCGGGCTGCCTCGGCAACCGTTCTCACTTATCTGGCTCAGCATGTGGAAAATATGATCGTTTCGAGTGCCGACCTGAGCAACTCCGATAAAACAGACGGATTTCTAAAAAAAACCACGGCATTTACGAAAAATGATTTTTCAGGAAAATTTCTGCAAGCCGGTGTATCGGAGCTGACCATGGCCTGCATCTGTAACGGTATGGCACTTCATGGTGGTGTCATTCCCGCCTGCGCCACTTTCTTCGTATTCTCCGACTACATGAAACCTGCCGTTCGTATGGCTGCACTGATGCAATTGCCGGTGAAATACATATGGTCTCACGATGCATTCAGGGTTGGTGAGGACGGTCCAACACACGAACCTGTAGAACAGGAAGCTCAGCTCCGACTGATGGAAAAATTGAAAAATCATCACGGACAAAATTCGATGCTCGTTTTGCGTCCGGCAGATGTAGAAGAAACTACTGTATCGTGGAAAATGGCGCTGGAAAATACCAAAACACCTACGGCACTGATCCTTTCGCGTCAGAATATCACCGATCTGCCTGCCGCTAACCGCAAAGAAGAAGCAAAAAAAGCCGAAATGGGTGCTTATGTGGTAGAAAGTGATGAAAATCCCGATGTAATTTTACTTGCATCCGGTTCAGAAGTTGCTACACTTGCCGAAAGTGCTGCATTACTTCGTGCTGACGGCATTAAGATTTGTCTGGTTTCTGTACCTTCAGAGGGTCTTTTCCGTTCACAATCAGCCGAATATCAGGAAGCCGTATTACCCAAAGCCATTAAGAAATTTGGCCTTACAGCCGGACTTCCGGTAAATCTGCTTGGTTTGGTAGGTGAAAATGGAAAAATCTGGGGATTGGAATCGTTTGGATACTCTGCACCTTATAAGGTTCTCGACGAAAAACTTGGTTTCACCGCTGAGAACATTTACAATCAGGTAAAATCATTATTTTAATTCAATAAAAAACAAAATATGCTGATGATGTCAATCCAGGATTGGCTCATTGGCATATTTTTAATTAAATACAAATGGATTTTATTTCAATACTGATCATCAGCATCGGGCTGGCAATGGATTGTTTTGCGGTCTCAATCAGCAAAGGAATTTGTACCGGCAGGTTTTCGTTTGTTAATACGTTGAAAATGGCATTATTGTTCGGTTTCTTTCAGGGACTGATGCCATTGATTGGATTTTTTGCCGGAAAAACTTTTATTCACGAACTGAGCACTTACGATCACTGGGTGGCGTTTGCACTATTGGGTATCATTGGTGGAAAAATGTTGGTTGAAGGTTTGAAACCGGTGGATCCAACGTGTGAAACAACTACCAATCCTTTCAAATTCAGCACATTAATTTCACTTGCATTTGCCACCAGTATCGACGCACTTGCTACAGGTATTGTATTTGTTCCGTTCCCCGAAAAAATTTATTATGCCGTCAGCATCATTGGTGTAGTGAGTTTTCTGTTCAGCTTTCTGGGAATGGCTATTGGTATTCACTTCGGAAGGCGTTTCAAATTTAATGTGGAAATACTGGGTGGAATTATTCTGATTGGTATTGGTACAAAAATACTGATTGAACACCTGTTTTTAAATTAATTATACGATATCTCTTACTCCCATCAACCAGCTATGAATTATAAAAAATCACTTTATTTATTACTTCTTTGTGTTATTTTTTCTTCATTTTCGGGTAGTATAGCTGCTCAAAGCACTCCAAAATACGAACTTTACGGTTTTATAAGAAATGATTTTTATTTCAATTCCAGACAAAATGTGGAAGTTATTGACGGAATTTTCCACATGTTCCCAAAACCGAATGTTCCCGATGCCAACGGAAAAGACATTAATAATGTTGCTCAGGCCGAAATGATAAGTGTGGCCAGCCGTCTGGGATTAAATGTCAATGGTCCGGATCTCTTCAATGCAAAATCAACAGCCAAAATTGAATTTGATTTTTGCGGCACAGGCTCGACTTATTTTTTAATACGGTTACGACAGGCATATATGAAATTGAACTGGAAAAAAACCGAATTACTTGCAGGTCAAACCTGGCATCCGCTCTATGGAAATGTTGCCCCTACAATTGTTTCGTTAAACTCCGGCTCTCCTTTTCAACCATTCAATCGCAGTCCACAATTGAGAGTTAAACAAAACCTAACTTCAAACCTATCCATTACGCTTGCCGGTATTTATCAGATGCAATATACATCCTACGGTCCTGAAGGCAAATCGAACATATATATGAAAAAAGCGTTGCTGCCGGATTTGTATTTTGGCCTGGAGAATGCCGGTAAACATCTGACCGGAGGAATTGGGCTTGATGTGAAAACGATTAAAGCAGATAGCAGACTTTTATCGAAAAGTGTAATGATTTATGGAAATTACACCAATAAAATGTTTCAGTTAAAAGCAAAATCAGTGCTTGGTCAAAATTTGAGTGATTTACAAATGCCCATGGGATATGGCATAAGTGGATATGATGCTGATAATAAGAGGGCTACCTATACCAATTTCAACCAATCGGGCAGCTGGATCAATCTCGTGTATGGAAAAACCTGGCAAGTAGGTATTTTTGGAGGTTACCTCCGAAATCTTGGTACCGACAAGAATTTACTGCCATCATCCACCGGTGATTTTACAGTCTATAGTTCTGGATATTTTTCTGGTAACCAGCATCTTAATCAATTATTCCGGGTAGCACCGCACTTTTCATATAATTTTAAAAACATCCGGCTTGGTCTGGAATATGATCTAACGAATGCCGAATATGGAAAACTTAACGCTGAGGGTAAAGTAACAAACCCCTACTCCATCAATAATCATCGAATAGTGGGTGCTGTGGTTTATAATTTTTGAGAAAAATATAAATTACTAAAAACGACGAAATCCAATTTGAATTTCGTCGTTTTTTTAATTCGCTAAGAATAAGAAAGTCTTATGATTTATTTTTAATCCATTCATCCATGGCTTTGGCAGCGCGTCGTCCGTCGCCCATAGCCAGAATAACCGTAGCGCCACCGCGAACTATATCACCACCGGCAAATATTATGGGCAGTGAAACCGATTGCATGGTATCCTGATTAACTACCAGTGTACCCCATTTGGTGGTTTCGAGTTCCGGAACCGATTGTTTGATCAACGGATTGGGTGATACACCCACGCTCACAATCACTTCATCCACATCCACAATCCGGGTTTTTCCGGGAATTTCTACCGGTGAGCGGCGTCCCGAAGCATCGGGTTCACCAAGTTCCATTAACTGCAATACCATCTGAGTTACTCGTCCTGTTTCATTCCCGATATATTCTATCGGATTGTGAAGAGTGAGAAATTCGATGCCTTCTTCTTTGGCATGTTTTACTTCTTCCAGTCGTGCAGGCATTTCCTCTTCAGACCGACGATACACAATAATGGCTTTTTCAGCTCCCAGCCTTCGGGCAGTGCGAACAGAATCCATTGCCGTATTACCACCGCCGATTACTGCCACTTTCTTGCCTTTATACACCGGAGTATCCGATTCCGGATTGGCAGCATCCATCAGGTTTACACGGGTGAGGTATTCGTTGGATGACATGACGCCCACCAGATTTTCGCCTTTGATATTCATAAATCGGGGAAGACCGGCTCCACTGGCAACAAATATGCCCTTATAACCATTTTCTTCAAGTTCCTGAATGGCTATTGTTTTACCAATGATACAGTTGTTGATAAATGTCACACCCATCGCTTTCAGGTTGTCTATTTCCACATCCACTATTTTATTTGGCAGGCGAAATTCCGGAATTCCATACTTTAATACTCCGCCTATTTCGTGCAATGCTTCAAAAACCACCACCTCATAACCAAGTTTTGCCATATCGCCGGCAAAAGCCAGACCAGCAGGTCCGGAACCAACCACTGCAATTTTAATACCATTGGCAGGGGCAGTTGCGGGTACGGAAATCTGACCGCTTTCCCGTTCGAAATCAGCTGCAAATCGTTCCAGATGTCCGATAGCAACAGATTCTTTCTTCATCTTCACATGTATACATTTTTCCTCACACTGACGTTCCTGCGGACAAACCCGTCCGCATACAGCAGGTAGCGCCGAAGTCATTTTCAGCACTTTTGCAGCTTCCAGAAACTCACCCGTTTCAATAAACTTGATAAAATCAGGTATTTTAATACTCACCGGGCAACCTTCCATACAGGTAGGATTAACACAGTCCAGACAGCGCTGAGCTTCGGCCATAGCCTGAGCTGGTGTCAGACCCAGATTAACCTCTTCATTGCGAATATGACTGCGGTATTCAGCATCCAGTTCCGGCATTTGAACACGTGTCAGATTAGTTCTATCCTTAGCTTTGATTTTTGCCCGTAAATCTACGCGCCATTGTTCATCTCTTGTATTCATTGATTTTATTTAGTATGCAAAATTTTACGTTCCATTTCTTCTTTTTCCTGATCTTTGTAACCACCGAGTCGCATCAGCATTTCGTCAAAATCTACCTGATGAGCATCAAATTCAGGTCCATCCACACAAACAAACTTTGTTTTTCCACCGATGGTTACCCGGCAGGCTCCACACATTCCGGTTCCGTCCACCATAATTGTATTCAGGGAAGCAACTGTTGGAATATCATATTTCTTAGTGAGTAAACTCACAAATTTCATCATGATGGCCGGACCAATAGTCACACACAGGTCCACTTTTTCGCGTTGAATTACAGCTTCTACCCCGTTGGTTACCAATCCTTTATTACCATAAGAGCCATCATCGGTCATCACAATCACTTCATCGGAATTTTCACGCATTTGCTCTTCGAGTATTACCAGGTCTTTGGTACGAGCAGCAATAACGGTGATTACTTTGTTTCCAGCTTTTTTGAGGGCAGCCACTATTGGCATCATGGGAGCTGTTCCCACACCACCACAGGCACACACTACGGTACCGAAATTTTCGATATGAGTGGCTTTTCCCAGTGGTCCCACCAGATCGGTAATATAATCACCGGCTTCCAGGGCACAAAGTTTGGTGGAAGATACTCCCATACGTTGAACCACCAGGGTGATGGTTCCTTTACTGATATCGGCATCAGCTATGGTGAGTGGAATGCGTTCACCCTTCTCACCTACCCTTACTATAACAAAGTGACCTGCCCGCCGTGCTTTGGCTATAAGTGGCGCATCGACGGTAAATTTTACCACATTGGCCGAAAAATACTCTTTACTGATTATTTTATTCATCTGTTTAATTATTTCATAAAACAGCTAACCGGTTAACATCCGATTAGCAAATTTGTAATATCTTTTGATTATCAAGGCAATACGGGAGCTGGCTTTTCTGTTTCAGTTCCCATGTTCAGATCCGGTACGGGTAACGACTCTATTGGTTTCACATCGATACTGTCTTCAGCCACTGTATCGGTTCTGTAATAGCTTTGGCATTTGTAATCCCGGGTAATAGTCTGTTTAGGTTCTGCAGGAAATTTTGCCCGATATTGTGCTAAATCATTATCCGATAACACTTTTTCCATAAATAAAGCAAATACCGGCAACGCCGTACGACTTCCCTGCCCCATGCTTCCACTACGGAAGTGAACGCTCCGGTGTTCGGCACCAACCCACGACCCGGCAACCAGTTTGGGTGTGATGCCTATATACCATGCATCAGAATAGTTGGATGAGGTTCCGGTTTTTCCGCCAAATTCGGTGTCCCATCTCATCAGGTCGTAGTTCCAGAGAGCGCGTGAGGTTCCGCCGGGTTCAGTTATACCTCCTTTGAGTAATTCTGTCATCAGGAAAGCGTTTTCATATGAAATAACGCGTTTGGTTTTAATTTTTTCTTCGTAAATGACATAACCGTCCTTATCCACTATTTTGGTAACAATTATGGGAGAATGATACATCCCTTCTCCGGCAATGGTGCTGTATGAATTGACCATTTCGAGCAACGTCACATCGGAAGCGCCAAGGCTTAAGGTGGGCACTTCTTCGAGTTTGGATTTTATACCCAGCAGATGTGCACATTTGGCCACATTTGCAATCCCTACTTCTTTGGCTAATTGTGCGGCTACCGTATTTACCGATTTTGCAAATGCTCTTTTGAGCGATAAATCGGCATAGGAATATCCTCCATTTGCATTTTTCGGACGCCAGGCATATTTACCCGTGCCCCAGACAAATGGTTTGTCCTCTACTTTGTCGCAGGGAGATTTTCCGGCAATCAGTGCTGCTGTATAAACGAAAAGTTTGAAAGTAGATCCCGGCTGACGTTTGCTTTGTGCTACCTTATCGTATTGCCAGTAATCGTAATTTACATCGCCCACCCAGGCTTTCACATATTTCGTATCGGGTTCCATAGCCAGAAATCCGCAATGCAGGAAGTGATTCATGTACCGAATGGAGTCCATAGGGCTCATGGTGACTGTCTTTTCCCCTTTATCGTAATCAAAAACCTTCATTTTTCGGGGAATGTTCATGTATTTGTTTATTGAATCGGAATTATTAGCGTATTTAGTAGCCAGTTGACGATAAACCTTTGTGCGTTTGGCTATTTCGGGAATGAAATTTTTCAGTTCGTTTCCATTTTCATCGCGCCATGGATTTTGCCCCGACCAGTGTTCAAAAAAATTGCGCTGCAACTGTCGCATCTGTTTTCTGACTGCTTCTTCGGCATATTTTTGCATACGCGAATCGATAGTTACATATATTTTCAATCCATCGGCATAAATATCATATCCGTTGTTTTCTCCCCATTTTTCAAGAAACCGGGTCAGATTTGCCCTGAAATAGGGAGCAATTCCTTCGTTGGGCTTTTCGATGTTGTAATTGAGGCGAAGAGGAATTTTCTTTAACGAATCGGCCACCTGCGGAGTGATGTATTTATTGCCGGCAAGCTGGCTGAGTACTACGTTTCGCCGGTTAATGGAGTTTTTGGGATTGAGGTAAGGGTTATACTTGGTGATAGCTTTAAGCAACCCTACCAGCACGGCCGATTGTTCATAACTGAGTTTGTCCGGAGTGGTATTGAAATATGTTTTGGAAGCTGTAAATATCCCGTAAGCATTGCTCCCGAAGCTCACTGTATTGAGATACATTTCCAGAATATCTTTTTTGGAATAAAAAAGTTCGAGTTTCAGGGCAGCAGTCCATTCTTTTGTCTTTTCAATTGGCAGTCGCAAGCCCGGCATAGAGCCAAGCAAGCCGCGGGAATACTGACTACGGGTTTTGTACATATTCTTGACCAACTGCTGGGTAATGGTACTTGCACCGCGCGGATTGCCCTGCACCATATCTTTCATGGCGCCAAAAAGTCCGTGAATATCAACGCCAAAATGCTTGTAAAACCGACGATCTTCGGTACTGACCAGCGTATTGATCAGGGCCGGTGAAATATCTTCAAACTTAACCAACTTGCGGTTTTCATTGAAATATTTTCCAATTAACTGGTTATCAGCACTTATTATTTCGGAAGATAAGGATTGCGGAGGATTGCTGATAGCTCTCAGAGAGGGTGACTTACCAAAAAGCCACAAAAAATTAATATCTACTATTAAAAGGTAAAACAGGAACAGGCAGAAAAAAGTAAGAATGGTATTGGCTGTCTTCTTCCATTTGGGTAAACCGTAAAAACGAACGATTCGACGTTCACGCCAATCGATAAACTGAAACAACCATTTTTTGAGTGTTTCATACATTTGGATAATATAATTGCGAATTTCGTCACGGTTCATATTGGTAGGATTTTTCACGCAAAAGTAATGGAAATGTTTGAAATATCAGGTGTAATCTCCGATATTGTAATCTAAAAAAATGAAATAATATCAAGTTCAATAAATTCTGTTTTCGGTATATTTTCACATAAAAAAAAAGAGCTTCGTAATGTTGAAGCTCTTTCGTTTTTTTTCAGAGAAAATATTATAAACCAAATTCCTTTTTAATTTCATTGACCATATCCAGTTTTTCCCAGGTAAATAAATCTACTGTTTGCTTAAATATATTACCGTTTCCGTCTTTAAATATCTTTTCCTTAGTAACCGGTGTACGACCCACATGACCGTATGCAGCTGTTTCTTCATACATCGGAGTGCGCAATTTAAGCCGCTCTTCAATGGCTTTGGGACGCATATCAAACAGTTTCTCTACTTTTTCAGCTATTTGTGCATCGGAAAGACTAACTTTCGATTTGCCATATGTATTGATATAAATGTTCATCGGTTTGGCAACTCCGATAGCGTAAGCCACCTGCACCAGCACTTCGTCGGAAACACCTGCTGCCACTAAGTTTTTGGCAATATGGCGGGTTGCATAGGCAGCCGAACGATCCACTTTCGATGGGTCTTTGCCCGAAAATGCACCACCGCCGTGTGCGCCTTTACCACCGTAGGTATCCACTATAATTTTTCGGCCTGTCAGTCCGGTATCGCCATGAGGTCCACCGATTACAAACTTGCCGGTAGGATTAACATACAGCACGAAATCATCCTTGATCAATTGATCAAACTGAATAACTTTGGCTTTCACACGGGGAATAAGGATGTTTTTCACATCGTTATAAATGATTGAAAGCATCTCTTCGTCTGCCTGCTCCTGTGATTTGGTATCAGTGGATTGAATAAATTCGTCGTGTTGGGTTGAAACTACGATGGTGTGAACTTTTTCAGGCTGATTGTCATCATTATATTCAATGGTAACCTGCGATTTGGCATCGGGACGAAGATAGGTCATCACTTTGCCTTCGCGACGAATATAAGCCAGCTCTTTGACCAGTGCATGTGATAAATCAAGCGCAACAGGCAGGTAATTCACCGTTTCGTTGCATGCATAGCCGAACATCATTCCTTGGTCACCGGCGCCCTGGTTCATCGGGTCCTGGCGCTCCACACCGCGGTTGATATCAGCCGATTGCTCATGAATGGCTGAAAAAATGCCACATGAATTTCCATCAAACATATATTCACTTTTTGTGTATCCAATGCGATTGATCACGCCACGTGCCACCGACTGCACATCTACGTACGACTGTGAGCGCACTTCGCCCGCCACCACTACCTGACCTGTGGTAACCAGCGTTTCGCAGGCCACTTTGGAGCTGGCATCCTGTGCCAGAAAATTATCAACTATTGCATCCGAAATTTGATCGGCTACTTTGTCGGGGTGTCCTTCGGACACCGATTCGGAAGAAAATAAATATCCCATAATCAGAATAATTTTTATTGACCGATATGCCACTAAGCATAGCAATCATAGATTAATACTTAATTTATGAGGACTTGATTATACAGGACTGGGAGAAAAAAGATGGAAAGTGAGTTATATTTTAGCATTTTTTTTCGTGGTTGCAAGCAGTCCAAATCTATCCACTTTTAATACGGTGCAAAGATACTATATTTTTTATTTTTGAAAAAACAAACAATGTATTTTTGAAGTATATTAATTTTTGGTCTTCAATGTTTCCTCTATGTCGAACTCCAAGTCAACAGGTTTCACGTTGGAACCGTATCTTTTTATCGGTTTTCCCGATTTATCTATCAGGAATTTGGTAAAATTCCATTTGATATCATCGGTAATTGCTCCTGAAAGGCTATTTTTCAGGTATTTATAAAT